>JADGPC010000036.1 GCA_017882645.1 Streptosporangiales bacterium
TACTTCTTCTTGACCGGCCACAGCAGCCGGCGGGCCTTGTCGAGGCTGACGTTGTCCGGCCAGCTGTTGAGCGGCGCGAAACGCTGCTGGCCGGCGCCCGCGCCACCGCGGCCGTCGCTGATGCGGTAGGTGCCCGCGCTGTGCCACGCCATCCGGATCATGAGCGGGCCGTAGTGGCCGAAGTCGGCCGGCCACCAGTCCTGGGACGTGGTCAGCACCTGCGCGATGTCCTGCTTCACCGCCGCGAGGTCGAGAGAGCTGAACGCCTCGGCGTAGTTGAACTCCTCGCCGAGCGGGCTGGCCACGGCCGGGTTCTTGGCCAGGATCTTCAGGTTGAGCTTGTTCGGCCACCACTCACGGTTGGCGTCACCCATCGTCGGGTGCGTCCGGCCGGCGTGCACGACAGGACATTCCCCGCCGCTCTCCTGGGTCGCGCTCTCGACGACTACTGGATCATGGTTCTCAGTCATGGGAATCCTTCCGGCTAGACGGATCGCGGTGCTCAGGCACTGCTGGCGGTGGAACAGCCGGGGCACAGGCCCCAGTAGAAGACCTCGGCCTCGTCGATCGAGTAGCCGTGGTCATCAGACGCGCTGAGGCAGGGCGCCTCGCCGACCGCGCAGGCTACGTCGTTGACGACGCCGCACGACCGGCACACAACATGGTGGTGGTTGTCCCCGACGCGACCCTCGAAGCGGGCCGGGCTGCCGGCCGGCTCGAGACGGCGTACGAGTCCCGTCGCGGTGAGCGCGTCGAGCGCGTCATACACGGCTTGAAGTGAGATGTGGCCTATTCGATCGCGCACCCCGGAAGCGATCGCCTCGACGCCGAGGTGATCACCGTGCCGGACGGTATCGAGCAGCGCGACGCGGGCGGCCGTCACCCTCAGGCCGGCACCGCGCAGCTCCTCGGCGGTGGTCGGCGTCCGGGGTACGGTCACGGCGCCCAACCTAGCTTCCTAAACACGAACAGTCCAAGACAACGAATAGTACAAGTCCAGGTCCGGCCCGCCAGAGCCGGGTCATCCAGCCACGCTCGTCCCGCGAGAAACGCCGGGTATCTGCCGGATCCTTAGCTAAGTCCGGTGACGTTAGATTGCTGGCATGAAGCCCGCCGACATCGCACTCCTGCATGCCCTCAGCAAGCCGGCCATTTCTCCGGACGGCAAGTTCGCTGTCGTCGCCGTTACCCGGCCCGATCTGGACTCCGACGGCTATCGCGGCCACCTGTGGATCGTCCCCACCGACGGGTCGGCGCGGGCGCGCGCCCTCACCTCCGGCTGGCGCGACACCGCGCCCGCCTATTCGCCAGATGGCGCCTGGCTGGCTTTCCTGAGGGCGACCAACGGCGACGGGGCTCATGCCAAACCTCAGCTGTGTGTCATGCCGACCGGAGGCGGCGAACCCTGGCGGGTGACCGAGCACCCGCTCGGCGCGGGAACTCCCGTGTGGAGTCCCGATTCCCGCCGGATCGCCTACCTCGCACGCGTTCCCGACGAGGGCCGCTACACCGCAGGCCGGCCCGAGGCCGAGTCGCCGCGGCGGGTCACGACCCTGCAGTACCGCGAGGACAACCTGGGGTTCTGCACTGACCGGCGCGCCCATGTCTTCGTCGTCGACCCGTTCGCCGAACCTGCTCCTGAGCCTGCCCAGGTCACCAGCGGCGACTTCGATCACGCTGCGGTGGCGTGGAGCCCGGACGGCCAGCTTCTGGGCTTCGTTTCGGCCCGCCATGATTCTCGCGACACCGACCTCGTCACCGACGTGTGGCTGTGCGCAACGGACGGATCGCAGCCACGGCCCCTGACCCGCGGCATGTCCGCCGGGGGGGACCGGCTGTCCGTCGATCAGGTGACCTTCACACCGGGCGGAACCTCGGTCTGCTTCACGGCTGTCGAACTCGGCGGCGACGGCCGTGAGATGCTCGGCCGCAACGACGGCCTCTGGTCGGTCCCGGCCGATGGTTCCGAACCGCCGCGCCGGCTAACGGACGCCGAGACGGTCCGCCTGGTCTCTGGCCGGCCGATCGAGACGACGGAGCACGGCGCGCTGGTCGCCGCCGAGCGCCGCGGCGCGGTCGAGTTGCTGCTCGTTCCGTTCGACGGCGGTGAGCCTGAGACGCTGATCTCGGGCCAGCGGCAGGTCGATGGCATAGCTCGCGCGGATTCGGTGGTGGTCGCAGCCATCGCCGGCCCGGGCAGCTGCGGCGAGCTGATCGTCCTGGAGGGCGGGGCCGAGCGCCCGCTCACGTCCTTCGCCGCCGCTGCCTCACCGCTCCCGCTGGCGGAGCTCACGGCCACGGCACCTGACGGATACCCGGTGCACGGCTGGATCGTGCGGCCAGCCGGTCCCGGCCCGCATCCGGTCCTGCTGATGATCCACGGCGGGCCGTTCAGCCAGTACGGCTGGCGCATATTCGATGAGGCGCAGGTGTACGCGGATGCCGGCTACGCCGTCGTCATGGGCAACCCCCGCGGCTCCTCCGGTTACGGACAGGCGCACGGCACGGCCATCGTCGGCGACGCAGCCCGCCTGGCGGCCAGCGACCTGATCGCTCTGCTGGACGCCGCCCTGGCGGCCGGCGGACTGGACGGCTCCCGCGCCGGAGTGCTCGGCGGTTCCTACGGGGGCTACATGACAACCTGGCTCGCCGCCCACCACGGCGACAGGTTCAGGGCCGCCGTCAGCGAGCGCGCGGTCAACGCGGCCGACAGCTTCCACGGCTCCAGCGACATCGGCTGGTTCTTCTCGGCCGCCCTGTGGGGTCCCGATCCCGCGACCTGGGCCGCGCAGAGCCCGCTGACCTACGCGGGGCAGATCAGCCTTCCCATGCTGATCATCCACTCCGAGCACGACTGGCGCTGCCCCATCGAGCAGGCACAGCGGCTGTTCGTCGCGCTCAGGCTGCGCGGCGTTGCAGCCGAGATGCTGCTGTTCCCCGGCGAGGGCCACGAACTGACCCGCTCCGGCAGACCCAGTCACCGAGTGGCACGATTCGAGGCCATCCTGGACTGGTGGTCCAGCCACCTGTGATTGGCTTGACCGGGGATGGTCGGCGACTGCGAAGGGACCAGAAGTGACCAGCATCCCGGAGATAACGACAAGTACGTGTTCGACACGTCAGCCGGCCCGAAGTCCCTGCTCGACCTGTTCGCCGGAAACGGACAGCTCGTGGTCTATCGAGGACTACAAGGCACCGATGGGCTGGACCGTGCCGTTCGTCTCCTCGCATGGCACGACGTTCGCCCACGACTGCGGCGCAGACGGCGGCTTCATGCTCAGCGTGTTCCTGCGCGACGGCGAGGACGTCTACCGCACCTACAGCACCACCGCCCGCGGCGTGGACCGGCTCCTGTTCGTCAGCAACATCCTCGACCTCAGCCCGTACGGACGGCAGGAGGACCGGGAAGACTCCCGTGGATCTTGAGACCGCGTCGCTCGGCCAGCTCGGCCATCGGGTTGGCCTGCACGTGGCCGTCAACCTGCAGGGCATGACCGTGAACGGCGTCGGCTGCGATGACGAATGCTGGGTGCCTGGCGTCGTAGCCGGACTGAGCGAGGCGGGGACTTATCTCACGATCAAGCTCGACGAGCCCGCCGGCGGCGATGCCGAGTCACGCGGATTGCTGCGGCGAGCATCCCGCCGCCAGGATCTCATCGAGATCGACGATCGAGCGCGGATCTGCCCGAAGACGCTCTTCGAGGTCATGCCAGGCGGAGTGCCGGATGAGATCATGCAACTGGCCCGCGGCCGCGAGCGAGTGCAGGTGATCAAGCAGTACCGCGCTCTCAACGGAGCGACGTACGAGCAGGCTCAGGCATGGCTCAGAACGCTCTGACCAGGATCTCCTAGCCGATCCCCTTGATCGACTTTGCTCGAGTGTCCAGGCCGAGCGCGATGGCCATCTCGCTGGGCTGCGATGAGCGCGGTCACACCTCTCATCACACTCGCGGCTCCAGACTGCTCACGCCACAGGGACCCCGAGACGGGACACTCCCAGTTCGAACAGCTAAACGAAACGAGCAGACCATACGGAGGACGGCATGCCCGTACAGTGCATGACCCCGGTGCCGCCACGACCGCGACCCAGGACCGAGTTCACATCCCTGACCCGTTTAACAGCCGTGACACCCGCACGGCCCAGCACGCCTGCCCGGCTATCGCCGGCGCGCGCCACGCGCGAGGGGGCCCGGTGAGCCGCCGGTCCGGGCTCAGCGCCCCGCACGAACCGAAGGCCACGCAGGACAGCACCGACGCCGAGGCCTCCGCCGCCAGCACCGCCATTGCCGCGCTCCGCTGGCGGCTTCGCCGCCAGAGCACGCTGGAGCACCCGGCCGTCCGCCGCGAACTTCGCCTGCTGGAGCAGCAGCTCGCTGCCCACTTCGAGCGGGACGAGTGCGCACCGGGACGGCACCGCTCGCCCGGCGGCCACCCGCCCGGCCGGCCCGTACCCGACCGCGGCGATGACACTGACGAGTCTGTCGCCGGACCAGACCCGGCGACAGCCCGCACCGCGCAGGAGCTCATCACCACTCGCGGGCATTAGCGTGTCATGCGCGGCGGAGCTTCGAAGCAGCCCGATGCCGGAGCTCCGCCGCGCGAACGGCAGCGCCCGCCGACCAGGCCGTTCCGCGCCCGGCGTGATGATACTTTCAGGCCATCAGCTTCGAGTAACCCCGGTGGAGGCGGCTGAATGCGACGCCTGGACGTTCAGATCCCGACGGCCGACGGCCACAGCAACGGGTCACTGCACCTCCCCGACGGTGACGGGCCGTGGCCGGGCGTGCTGGTCTTCCCAGACGCGGGCGGACTGAGGGAGACATTCCGGCGCCTGGGCGACCGGCTGGCGAGCATGGGGTACGTCGCGCTGATCCCCGACATCTATTACCGCGCGGGCCAGTGGGCCCCTTTCGACGTGGCCACCCTGTTCACGGACAAGGACGAGCGGGCCCGCCTGTTCACCCTCACGAGCGTGCTCACCAGGGATCGGATCATCGCCGATGCCCGTGCCTACGCGGACTTCCTGCTGGCGCGACCGGAAGTGACGGGATCCGCGATCGGCACCACCGGATACTGCCTGGGCGGGCGGATGTCGCTGACCGCGGCGGGCGGGCTCGGCCCCGCGATTACCGCGGCGGCGTCGTTCCACGGCGGCAGGCTGGCCGTTGCCGACGACCCGTCCAGCCCGCACCTATCGGCGGACCGCATCACCGCCGCGATCTACGTGGCCGGCGCTTCGGACGACGACTCGTTCACAGCCGGGCAGGCGGAGTTGCTGGAAGAGGCGCTCGCTGACGCCGGAGTAGAGCACACCGTCGAGTTCTACCCCGCCCGGCACGGGTTCGCGGTACCGGACAATCCGACCTACGACACCGAAGCGGACTCCCGGCACTGGGCGGCGCTCCGCGAGCTCTACCAGGCACACCTCCACGCGTCCCGATGAGCGCCGTCACGCCTGATACGGCCAGACGCACCTTCCGCACCGCGGAGCCGATCCACGCGATGATCTACTTCACCCCGCATGGCGCGGATGCCTACGCCCAGGTCGGAATTACCCGTCAGCGCATGACCTACTTCGCCTCCCGCTCAGCCGCCATGGGCCCGGCCTCGGCCGAGACGGTCATCGCGACGTTCTTCAACTTCAACCCGGCGCTCATCCGCCAGGTCATCCCTGCAGCCTGGGACATCGCCACTCCCGCCCGGCTGCTGGCCGCACGGCTTGAGGCGGCCGACCGCTCGCTGTGCCAGGCCTGGGGCGACGAGGTCGCCGGCCCGCAGGTACGCGAGGCGGCCGCCCTGGCCCGGCGCGCCGCCGAGCGGGCCGGCAGCCAATGCCAGGGCCGTCCGCTGTTCGCGGCGCACTCCTCGCTGCCATGGCCTGACCTGCCTCACCTCGTGCTGTGGCACGCGCAGACGCTGCTGCGGGAATTCCGCGGCGACGGCCACGTCGCGCTGCTGCTCACCGAAGCGCTCGACGGTCTCGGCGCCCTGATCACGCACGCCGCGACGGGCGTCA
>JADGPC010000290.1 GCA_017882645.1 Streptosporangiales bacterium
GGCACGGCGGCAGGACTCGGCGTAGCCAGCCCAGCCGTGGCCCGGCTGCCGCCGCTCGAGCAGCTGGAACAGCCGCAGCGTGCCCGTCGGCCCGTGGCACCAGCCGAAGCACACCGGCACGTCCGGGTTGGCGGGCGGGATGCTGTGCGGCACGGCGATCGTCCCGTCCGGCCGGGATCCGAGCCTGACCAGCCGCTGGCCCGCGAGTACCGCTACTTCGAGCAGGTCGGGACGCTTCAGCGGCGTGCTCGCCGCGGCCAGCGCGTAGCCGATGCCCGCCAGTCCATGGGAGAAGTTCGGCAGGAAGACGGGATGGTCCGCCCGGGGATACCAGTCGGGTAGGCCGTCTATCCACCGGGCCTGCGCGAGGAGCTGGTCGGCGATGTCCGATGCGCCCCGCTTGTCGCTGGCATTCCCGAGTTCGGCCAGCACGAGCAGCACGCCGGCCTCGCCTTCGATGATGTCCCGCCACGCGCTCACCGGCCGGGTGCTGGCCGCGACGCCGGAGATCGCTGACACGACGTCGCTGGCCCCGTCTCGCGCACCGGGGTCACCGCTGACCAGCGCCCACATATGCAGGGCCGCCGCGATCCCGCCAAGGCCCGTGTACAGACCAGTGTCGGGGACGAGCGGAGCCTGCGCGGGGTCGGTGGCCATCGCGGAAGGCCCGGCGCCGAGGTTCCCTGTGGCCACGCTGCGCAGCCGCCTGACGGCCGCGCGTGCGCAGTCGTCGAAGTCGGTGATACCGCTGAGCCGCGCCTCGGCCAGGGCGGCCAGAACCCCAGCGGTTCCCGCGTACAGGTCATCGCAGATCGGCGTGCCCGGCGCGGTGAACTCTCGCCAGGCCATGCCCCCGTCGATCGCTATCCCTGCGGAGGTCACCCAGCGCAGTGCCGCCATCGCCGTCTCGGAAGCCGCACCGGCCCAGGAGGGATTGCTGCTGCCGTGCATCCTCCCCATCGTGGCACGGGCGGCGGCTGCGACCGGCAGCCAGGGCAAGGTTCGGACCTGCCGGACAGCCGGATCGGCACGCCCGGTGCCGCGATAAGGGCGATGCCGGCGGCGGCCCGCAGCCAGCCCATCGTCTCGTTACCAGGCACGATCGCAGCGGAGCTGTCGTCCGGCAGCGCTGGGCCGGACTTCAGTCGACGTGCCGGGCGGCGCCCTTGTCCGCGGACAGCGCCATCGCGGCGTAGGCGCGCAGCGCCGGGCTGACCGGGCGCTCACGGTGCGCCGGCCGCCAGCCGGCCTGGTCGCGGGCCGCGCGCCGGCGGCCGAGGACCTCGTCGTCGACGGCCAGGGCGATCGATCGTGCCGGGATGTCGATCTCGACCACGTCGCCGTCCTCGACGAGCCCGATCAGGCCGCCCGCGGCGGCTTCAGGGGAGACATGCCCGATCGACAGGCCGCTGGTGCCGCCGGAGAACCGGCCGTCGGTGATCAGCGCGCAGGACTGCCCGAGGCCGCGGCCCTTGAGGAAACTCGTCGGGTAGAGCATCTCCTGCATGCCGGGACCGCCGCGCGGGCCCTCGTAACGGATCACGACGACATCGCCGGGCTTGATGCGGTTGTCGAGGATCGCCGTGACGGCATCTTCCTGGCTCTCGCAGACGCGGGCCAGCCCGCGGAAGGTCAGCCGGTCCGGCGCGACGCCGGCGGTCTTCACGATCGCTCCGTCGGGGGCCAGGTTGCCGCGCAGGACCGCAAGCCCTCCGTCGGAGCTGTACGGGGTGGCCGCGGCCCTGATGCAGCCGCTGGCGGCGTCGGTGTCCAGGCTGGCCCACGTGGCTGTCGAGGAGAAGGCCTCGGTGGTGCGCACGCCGCCGGGGGCCGCGGAGAATAGCTCGACGGCCTGCCGGCTGGCGGTACCGCTCCGCACGTCCCACTCGGCCAGCCATTCCGCGAGACCGGCCGCGTGGACGGCGTGCACGCCGCGGTCGAGCAGCCCGGCGCGATCCAGCTCGCCCATGATGGCCGGGATGCCGCCGGCCCGGTGGACGTCCTCCATGTGGTAGCTGGAGCTGGGCGCGACCTTGCAGACGCACGGCGTCACCCGGCTGAGCTCGTCGATCGCGGCGAGGTCGAAGCCCACCTCGGCCTCGCGGGCGGCCGCCAGCAGGTGCAGCACGGTGTTCGTGGACCCGCCCATCGCGACGTCGACCCGCATCGCGTTGCTGAACGCCGCGCGGCTGGCGATGCTGCGCGGCAGGACGCCG
This sequence comes from Streptosporangiales bacterium, assembly GCA_017882645.1. Taxonomy (GTDB): domain Bacteria; phylum Actinomycetota; class Actinomycetes; order Streptosporangiales; family Streptosporangiaceae; genus Chersky-822. Next base: position 2,217 of record JADGPC010000290.1, read on the forward strand.
TCGTCGTCCTTCTCGTACCAGCGGCGGCACAGGTCGACGATCAGCTCTCCGGCGCGGACGAACAGGTCGCGGCGGACCGCGCTGGTAGCGAGCGTGCTGCCGTTGCCGGGCAGCGACAGGCCGAGCGCCTCGGTCAGGCAGTTCATCGAGTTCGCGGTGAACATGCCAGCGCACGACCCGCAGGTCGGGCACGCCGAGCGCTCGATCGAGGCCAGCTGGTCGTCGCTGACGCTCGGGTCGGCCGACGCGGTCATGGCGTCGATCAGGTCGAGGCCGGTGTGAGCGAC
>JADGPC010000291.1 GCA_017882645.1 Streptosporangiales bacterium
AAGACCCAGGATGGTCAGCTCGCCGCCGGAGGGCGGGGAGACGCAGCCGATCATCCGCATCGTCGACGATTTCCCCGCGCCGTTCGGGCCCAGGAAGCCGAACACCTCGCCGCGGCTGAGCTCGAAGTCGATCCCGGCTACCGCGGTGAAGTCGCCGAACGTCTTCGTGAGCCCCCTGGCGCGAATCAAGATGTCAGGATCAGCCACGTCCGCGACCCTACCCGGCGCTGCCGACAGTACCGAACGAATACGGGCCCGCGATCCAGGCGCGACACCGACCTGGGGTATTCGCGCTCTGCGCTCGGGGTGCCGGCTGAGGCGGTAATCTTGCCGACAGTGCTTTGAGGTCTAGCGACGCGGGTAGCACCGCAGGTTAGTGCGATCGAACGGAGGGCCGCCTCGGTGAGCGGTGTGCGAAAGCTCTACGAGCGATTCCGGCTGCTCATCCACGAGGGCGCCAAGTTCGGCCTCATCGGCGCGATCGGCGTTGTCGTTTACAACCTCGTCAACGGCTGGCTGCATTTCAAGCTCCATCTGGGTCCGCTGACCTCGGCCACGGTCGCGGTCATCGTGACGACGATCACGAGCTACATCGCCAACCGGTACTGGAGCTTCCGGCACCGCGAGCGCACCACCGTCCCGCGCGAGACCGCGATGTTCTTCGCGCTCAACGGGGTCGGGCTGCTGATCCAGTGGGCGGTCGTGGGATTCACCACCTACGGCCTCGGCGAGACCGGCAAGCTGGCCAACCTGGTCGCGAACAACGTCGGCATCGTGCTGGGCACGCTGTTCCGATTCTGGTCGTACCGCAAGTGGGTCTGGGCGGCCGCGCAGCCGGCCCCGGACGGGCACGAGTCGCTGGAGCCGGCGCTGACCGCGGCACCTGGCCAGCCAGACGACGCCCCCTCGACCGGAGATGAGGCCGGAAAGCCGAGTTGAGCAGTACCCGTTCTCCGTTCCGGCCCGGCCAGCAGCTTGCTGGCATCTATCAGCGTTCCAGGAAGCTGTTCCACGAGGGTGCCAAGTTCCTGACGGTGGGCCTGATCGGGATCGGCGTCACCAACCTCGTCTTCATCCCGCTGCACGCGCTCGGGCTCGGCCCGCTGACCTCCGTCACGATCGCGACGGCCGTGGCGACGGTCGTCACGTTCCTCGGTAACCGGTACTGGAGCTTCCGCGGCCGTCAGGGTGCGGGCGCCGCCCGCGAGGGCGTGATGTTCTTCATCCTGAACGGCATCGGCCTGCTGATCCAGTACGCCGTGCTCGGGTTCAGCAACTACGCCCTGGGCCTGACGACCAAGATCGAGAACGTCATCGCGTTGAATATCGGCATCGGGCTCGGCACCCTGTTCCGGTTCTGGTCGTACCGCAAATGGGTGTGGGTGCCGCCCGAGGTCCACCTGGCCCGGCTCAGGGTCGGCCGCCATCGCAAGGGCCGCGCCGCCGCCGAATCAGGGGCGTCTGAGCCAGCTGTGATCGGCGCCACGCGGCCGGTCAGCCAGGACCAGAGCCGCCGGTCATAGCGGCCTCAGCAGCCGCGCGCCCGGGCCAGCAGCCGGTCCATCGGAACCGCGAGCGCGGCCGCCCCCTGCGCAGGCGTGAGCACGCCGGTGGCGACCAGCCTGCTGATCACGTGCCCCTCGCGGGAGCGGGCCAGGGCCGGATGCTCGATCGGGTCATAATCGGACGGCGCCTGAACCAGCCCGGCCAGGACCGCCGACTGCGGCCAGGAGAGCCGGTCGGGCGGCCGCCCGAAGTAACCGCAGCTGGCCCGGTCCACGCCGTAGTAGCCATGCCCGAAATACGCCACATCGGCATACATCCGCAGGATCTGCTCGCGGGAGTAGCTGAACTTCAGCTTGATGCCGAGCGCCACCTCGTACAGCTCGACCATCACACGGCCGTGGTGCGTGCCGTACAGGAGCTTCGCCAGCTGCTGGTACAGCGTCGCGCCACCCTGGTCCTTGCCGGTCAGGACCGACAGCGCGACCCGCGGGAGCGCGAACGGGTCGAACCCCGGCTCGGAGTCGAACCTGTGGTCCTCGGTCGAGATCAGCGCGGCGGCGAACCTGGCGGCCACCGGCGGGCCAGGGAACGGCGCGTGATGAGACCGGGCCTGGGCCCGCGCCAGCGACCACGCGTTCCCGACGGACGGGGTCGCGAGCAGCAGTGCCGCGGTCGCGAGGACCAAGACGGCGAACAGCGTCAGCACCGTCTGCGCCGCGCGCCGCAGCCAGCGCCGCCGGCGGCCTGATCGCGACCCGGGCCGGCCCGCCATCGAAGGCTCGTCCGGGTAACCCGGCCAGCCGGGCTGAGCGATTTCTGACGTATCCACTGCTAACGCAACGCTCCGGCCAGCCGCATCGTGCCAGGACCAGCGTGAATGCTCATTCAGTCGGGACGCCGGGATTTGAACCCGGGCTCTCTGGTCCCCCAGACCAGCGCCTTAACCAAGCTGGGCCACGTCCCGTCGCCCTGTCGGACGCACAGATCATAGCGCAGTAACTGCGGCCAGCCGTGACGCAGTCCGCTAGCGCACCAGCGGAAGGCACAGGATGGTCGGCACCCGGTAAAGCTCGCCGCGGTTGGCGGCAACCGCCGCGATGATCAGAAACACCAGGTGAGCGATGGCGAACGCGATGAAAAGCGGGATCAGCACGAGCAGCGCCCAGCCGTGCGTGAAGATGGCCAGGACAATCCCGGCGATCGTGCCGCCCACGGCGTAGATCACCGCCGTGATTCCCATGTTGAGCGACTGAGCCGCGTGATACCGCACATAGCGGGACTCGTTCATCTTGATGAGGTAGATGACCAGTGGCCCGATGATGCTGGCCACGAACGCCACCAGGTAGGAGAGCAGCGCCCACAGGTGATCATCGGACGGCCCCCTCGGACCGTAGCCTGGCGGGCCGCCGGCCGGGAGAGCTTCGGCCGGAGGCTGATAGTTGGCTGTCATGGTCCTGCGCCGCCCTTCAGAAGGCACTACTTATCACCGTAGCGCGCCAGCACGGAGTGGGAGCCGGCGGCGCGGCCCAGGTAAGCTGGCGGCAACGCGCTGACGGAGACAAGTAGCACCTGGTGCCGCGAGCCGAGAGAGCCGCCGGCAGCTGAGAAGGCGGCCTCGCGCCCGGTCGCGAAGACACTCCTGAGTGCGGGGAGGAACGGCCGCCGCGACCAGCGGCAGGCTCCATGCCCCGCCGGCCAGCCCCCGTTACCGGGCAACGAGGCTGCGACCGCCTGTCTTGCGGGTCGCGGCGAAAGTGTGGTGGCACCGCGAGTTCCCTTCTCGCCCGCACTTCCAAGGGGCACAACGAACCCTGGAGTGCCTCATGACATCAGTTCGAGTCCTGGCCAGCGACCTGAGCGCTCACATCGGCGAACGGGTGAGCATAGCGGGCTGGCTGCATCGCAAGCGTGACCTCAAGTCGGTCACTTTCCTCATCGTGCGAGACCGGTCCGGGCTCAGCCAGGTCGTGCTGACCGGCCAGGAAGCGGCCCGCGCGGGCGATCTGACCGAGGAGACCGTCATCGCGGTCACCGGGCTGGTCAAGCCGAGTGCCCAGGCGCCGGGCGGCGCCGAGCTCTCCGAGCCGGCCGTGACCCTGCTCAGCGGGACCGCCGAGCCGCCGCCGTTCGACCTGTACCGGCCCGCCGTGACCGCCGCCCTGCCGACCGTGCTCGACCACGCGCCGACCACGCTGCGGCACCCGATGCTGCGCGCGGGCTTCGAGATCTCGGCCGCTAGCGTGGCGGGGTTCCGCGGCACTCTCGACGAGCGCGGCTTCGCCGAGATTCACACGCCGAAGATCGTCGGGTCGGCGACCGAGTCGGGCGCCAGCGTGTTCGCCATCGACTACTTCGGCCAGCCGGCCTACCTGGCCCAGTCGCCGCAGTTCTACAAGCAGGCCATGGTCGGCGTCTTCGAGCGGGTTTACGAGACGGGTCCGGTCTTCCGCGCCGAGCCGCACGACACGGCCAGGCACCTGGCCCAGTACACCAGCCTGGACGCCGAGTTCGGCTTCATCGCCGACCACCACGACGTGATGGCGATGCTCCGCGACGTCATCGCCGGGATGGTGACGGCCGTTCGGGAGCGAGCCGGGTCCGCCGCCGAGCTACTGAAGGTCAAGCTGCCCGAGGTTCCCGGGCAGATTCCTGAGCTGCATTTCGCCGATGCCCAGGAGCTGATCGCGGCCCGCGCCGGCTGGGACCCGCGCGGTGAGCCTGACCTTTCCCCGGCCGACGAGCGCTGGCTGGGCGAGTGGGCGGTCCGCGAGCACGGCAGCGAGCTGCTCTTCGTGACCGGATACCCGATGGTCAAGCGGCCGTTCTACACCTACCCCGATCCGGACCGGCCTGCCTGGTCACGCAGTTTCGACCTGATCTTCCGCGGGATGGAGCTGGTCACGGGCGGGCAGCGGCTGCACGACCACGCCGACTACCTGGCCGCGCTGGCCGCCCGCGGCGAAGA
>JADGPC010000037.1 GCA_017882645.1 Streptosporangiales bacterium
CGCCCAGGCCCCGCCGGCCGACCAGGCCGAGCCGCGGGGCCACCGAGCGCCGGCTGGCCGACAAGCAGCGCCGGTCCCAGACCAAGCGCCTCCGCCGCTCGGCCGACGACTAGCCGGGCCAGCCGGGTCGGCCAGGAACTAGAGCAGCCCGCACGAGACCGTGGCCGCCGACTGGCCGGCCGCCGATAGCGACCCGCTGACCACGCTGGCCGTCACGGGCTTCCCGCAGCCGTCCAGCGTCGCGACGAGAACACGGAGCGAGACGGTCGAGGCGGCTCCGGCCGCGAGCGGCCCGTGCGAGCAGGTCGAGCCCGAGCACGTCCAGCCTGACGATCCGGACGCCAGCCCCAGCAGTGTGATCCCGGGCGGCAGCCCGATGCTGGCCGTCAGCCCGCCAGTGGCCGCCCCGCCCGGATCGTCGACGTTCACCGCGACGACGTCGGTGACCCCCAGATTGAGCAGGCCGGTCACGTTCACGCTCACCCCGAGCTTGGCCGCCACGCCAGGCCCGGTGGGTCGAGGGCTCGGCGTCCTGGTGGGCAACGGGGTCGGCGAGCCAGTCGGTGATGGCGTCCGCGATGGCGTCGGTGATGCCGTCCCCGACGGGCCTGGCGACGGATGCGATCGGCCCGGCGGCGTGGGCCGTCCCGGCGTGCCGGGACCGGTTGAGGCACGGCTGACCGGGGCGACCAGGCCGGGCCGCCCGGCCGCGCCAGGGCCGGCCTTCCCGGCCGCGCCTGGCGGACCAGGCGGGGATGGCTGCGGGTTCAGGAAGGTCACCGTCGGGACCGCGATCGCCGCCATTGCGACACCGGCCGCGACCGGCAGCACCGGGCGGTGCCACAGCCTGAATAGCCATCCCAGACCGGTCCTGAACCCGTCCGCGGCGGCCGCGGCGAGGGTCCCGTGAGCCACGCCGTGCGCGAGGTAGGCGGCGGCCTGGCCGCCCAGGATGGCCGGGGCGAGCACGCCGCGCATCGTCTCGTTGATCGCGACGAGCTCGGCGTGCGCGGCCTGGCAACCGCCGCACTGGCTCAGGTGGCCGTCCACCTGGCGGGCGTCCCGCCTGGACAGAGCGCCCCTGACGTAGCCGCCGAGCTTGCCAGCCGCGGACTGGCACTCGGCCCGGGCCGTAGCCAGGTGCATCTGGAGGTACGCCTGCCGCAGGCCCTCGCGGGCGCGGTATCTGAGGGCGGCCACGCTGTTCGGGCTGATGCCGAGCAGTAAGGCGACCTCGGCCGGCCTGGCCTGCTCGATCTCGGTGTGCCAGAGCACCGCCGACCAGCGCTCGGGGAGCGAGGCGTAGGCGCGTCTGACCAGCGAGCGCTCCAGGCTGGCCTCGGCCGGGTCGACGAACGGCTCGCCGGGATCGGGCAGCTCGGCGTCGTCGGTCGGAACCTGGGTGCGCTGGCCCCTGAGGTGATCCAGGGCTACCCGCCGGGCCGCGGTGACCAGGTAAGGGCGGAACGCCTCGGCCGGCCCGCCACCGCGCCTGATCGCCGCGAGCACCCGGACGAAGGTCTCGGCGACCACATCGTCGACGTCTGCGGGACCGGGCGTGATGTGGCTGGCTACCCGGCGGGCCGCGTGGCCATGGCGCTGGTAAAGGATGCCGTACGCGTCGGCGTCTCCCGATCGCACCGCGCTGATCAGCTCGGCATCGCTGGAGGCGGCGGTCACGGCCAGCGGTTCTGTCATTTCTGTCCCGGCTAGGAATTCGTTAGCTTCCGCACATAAATCTTGCCTTGTTCCGCGTCATGGCGGGGCGGCTTCCGGTCATTCCATCTGACAGGCGCGGCCGGGCCGAAGGGATGGCCCCATGCCCCGCACCAGGACAGGCTCGTTCCGCTACGGCGATCTGCGCGGCTGGCCGGCGGCGATCCGCGCGCGTGCGGAGCTTCGCCGCCGCGTGCCAGTCAGGCGTGTCCAGCCGGCCGGACTGTCCCTTACTGGCTCGCCCACAGTCCGTCCGGCTGGGCCGCCCCTTTGCGCTAGTCGCCGTAGCCTGGCCACGATGTCTGGTCAGGCCAGGCGCACTTACCTGAGGCGGAACGAAAGGCGCTCCGGGGGACAGGCGGGCTGGCCGGCGTAGTGGCACGTTGATGTCGGCTGGCCCGCCAGGAGCTACCCGGCCGTCGCATGATCGCCAGCCGATCTGGCCCTCCTGGCCTTCCAGGGCAGCTGGCCCCTGGCGCGTCAGGCGTGCTGGCCGGGTCTGCGGCCCTCGCCTGGCGGCCCGGCGAACGCCTGGGCGATGGCGAGCCAGTGGTCCGCAACCTGACCCTCAGCCAGGACCGCCGTGTCGTCGCGGTGCCGCCGCTGAGTGACCAGCAGGCAGAAGTCAAGCGCGGGTCCGGTCACCCGGTTCGCCGCGTGCCCGGGACCCCAGGTCCACACCTCGCCGGCCGGCCCGGTGAGTTCCACCCTGACCGGCTCGGGCGGGACCTCGAGCCCGTTGACGGTGAAACTGAACGGCATTGCCCGGACGCCGATGTGCGCGATGTGCCGCAGCCGAGAGGTCGGCTCGCGGACCTGGCCCAGCGCGTCGGCGATGTCCTGGCCGTGCGCCCAGGTCTCCATGATCCGCGCCGTGAGCGACGAGGCCGCGCTCATCGGCAGGCCGAACCACGGCAGCCGGAGAGCCGGATCCAGCTCGGCGAACACCTTGATCAGGCGGCGGCGGGACGCCTCGAACCAGGCGAGCAGATCGGCGCTCGTCAGCGATCGGTAGCGCCTGGCTAGGTCGTCAGGGTCGAGCTCGCCGACCGTCATGGCCCGTTCCAGCTCCGCGGCGAAACCTTCCGGGTCGGCCGCCGACTGGATCGCGGCGTCATCGAAGAAGGCCAGGTGGCTGATCTGGTCGGCGACGGTCCAGCCCTCGGCCGGGGTCGGCATGCGCCAGGCTGCCTCGTCGAGACCGGCGACCATTTCCCGTAGCGCGGTCGTCTCGGCGGTCAGGTCGTCCGCTAGCTCGCGCATGTCGATGGGCATGGTCAGGCCTCCCAGCTTGCTGTGCTGCTTCCGGACCGGCCGCGGCGGTCCCGGTTAGACAGTATGCACGGAGCCCGGCATTCCTTGACCTGTAGTCAATTAGGCGCGCTACAGGTTCTAATCGTGATCTGTTTTGTCGTCGATATCGGGGGAAACCCACGGGGACCTACGTGCGCTTACCAGGAGCGCGCGACGACCACGCTGACCAGGAACGAGCGAGTGATGACGACGAGGGGACCGGCATTCGTGGCCGACGATTATGTCGTCAGGTACGGGATGCGCGGCGTCCTGGCCGCACTGCTCGGGATGGCCGCATGGACGGCCCTGGCCGTGATCGTCGTGGCTGCTCGCGCGGCCTTCCCTGGCATCCCGACGGCGGTGGCCCTGGCGATGGGAGAGCTCGGCCTGCTGGCCGCGTGCGGCGTCGAGCTGCACCGGGCCGCCCGGCGAGAGGTTCTCTTCGCGGTTCACACCGACGGGGTGTACTTCGGTTCCGGCCCGGTCACGGAAGAAGTGCCCTGGGACAGGATCAGCGCCGTGGAACTGTTCACCGAGCCAGGTCCAGGGCGCCGCGGCCGAGTGGCCTACCGCTGCGTCGGCGTCCGGGTCCGCGACGCCGTCGCCGACGGCATGCGGGACGGCGGTATGCGGGACGGCGGTATGCGGGACTTCGGTATGCGGGACTTCGGTATGCGGGACGGCGGAATGCGGGACGGCGGAATGCGCGGCGTCGGAATGCGCGGCGTCGGTATGCGCGGCGTCGGAATGCGGGACGGGGGAATGCGCGACGCCGGAAAGAGGGACCGCCGGACAAGATCCGGCGGAACGGGCGGCGATGAAACCGTCCGGTTCGCCTACCGGCGGATGATCGGCTGGCGCGCCGACCGGGCCCGGCTGACTGAGGTCGTGCGCTGCTACGCGCCGTCGGTACCCGTTCGCGAGGGCACGAACTGGCCGCCGGCGATGAACCCGGCCCAGGCGTGCCGCCCAAGCTCGTGAACTGCTGTGGCACGGTCGGCCGTCGGCAGGCCGCCCGTGCCGCCCACCAAGCACGACGCGGGGACCCTGCTCTCCAGCCGCGAGCCGGTGCCGAGCATAAGCTCGCTTATCAGGCATTTACTGTCGGAATTATCCCTTGCAGGCATAAAAATATGCAGATTCGCATTGCGTTTGACGCCCCGCGCTACTAATGTCCGTATGGCCTAATCTCCGAATCGGGAACCGCGCATGGGTGAGGAAAAGTGGATTCGGCGTAAGCCCGGCAGCGCCAGCGGCACCGTTGTTCCCCCGCCTGCGGGGGACGGCCTGCCGGCCTTGCCGCAGCGGCGCACTCCGAGCCGCCACCGGCCGCGCACTGAAGGCCGCGGATACGGTCGGCCGCACCCGGCACCGCCGGAGCTGCCAGATAACGTGCGCCTGCTCTTCCAGCCTGTGCTGCATTCACGCGACAGCAAGACCGTTCGTGACCGGGTCAGGCACCCTGCTTCCGGGCCGTCCTGGCAGGCTGCCGACGCGCCTGCCACCAGGGACGTCGCCAGCGAGCCGCAGGCCGCCGAGGACTGGCCACTCGCGGCCATGATGCGGGAACCGGCTCGCGGACCGGCGCCAGCGGCGCCCAAGGCTGCCGTCGCGACCGCGCCTGCGGTGAGCCGGGCCCGGCCGGCCAGCTCCGCTGAAGCCGGCCGCCGAAGCGCGACCGGTTCCGGCCATCGGCGGCATGTCATCTGGCTTGTCGCCCTGACCGTCCTCGTTCTCGCGACTGCGGCCGGCACGACGGTCGCGCTGGTCAGACAGCCAGGGCCGGCGGGCACGAACGGGAAGGTGCCAGCGGCGCTGTCCGGGGCCGCCGCTGCCCGGGTCAGGGCAGCCAGGTGGATCTCGCGCGAGGTCAGCCGCAGCGCGATGATCGGGTGCGACGCCGTCATGTGCGCCGACCTGGCCAAGGCGGGCGTTCCGTCCGCTGACCTGCTGGTCATCAAGCCCACCGCGGCCGACCCGCTGGGATCCGATCTGATCGTCGCCACGCCAGCGGTGCAGAGCCAGTTCGGCAGCCGCCTGAGCACCGAGTACGCGCCCATGGTCCTGGCTAGCTTCGGCAGCGGGCCGGACCGGGTGGCGGTCCGGGTGATCGCCCCCGACGGTGCCGCCGCCTACCAGCTCGCGCTGAGCCGGGACCTGGCGGCCAGGGAACTCATGGGCACCCAGCTGATCGGCAACAAGCAGATCGCGCTTCCGCCGAGCGCCCAGACCGAGCTGGCGGCGGGCGAGGTCGATCCGCGGCTGCTGATCACGCTGCCGGCGCTGGCGCAGCGTAACGCCGTCCGGGTGCTGGGCTTCTACGACCGTGCCCCGGGCGCTAGCTCCGGTGTCCCGCTGAGCGGGGTGCTGCTGTCGGGAAACGACCCGAAGTCCGGACTGCCGGCCCACACCTACCTCCGCTGGCTGCTGTCGTTCCTGCACAGCCAGCAGTCGCTCTACCGGGCAGCCGCCGTCACCACGACCACGCGTCATGGCCAGACGGTCGTCTCGGTCAGATTCGCACGACCCACCCCCATCGGCCTGCTTCACTGATGACTAGGTAGAGGACAATGACCGCCACAGCGAGATTTGCACGCATGTACCGGCTAGTGGGCCTGGCCCTGCTGGCACTGGGATTGCTAGCGGGGGCAGCCCCGGCTTCGGCGTCGCAGGGCTCCGGCTGGCTGAGGCTGGCGCACCTGTCACCGAACACGCCGGCCGTAGATGTCTACCTCTACTCCTTCCACAACTCCAAAGCCCTGATCGTCGTGCACCATGTCGCGTACGGGACCATCTCCGGCTATCAGAAGGTCCCGGCCGGCGAGTACACCGTGGCCATGCGGGCCGCCGGAGCTTCGCCGTCGTCGGCACCGGTGATCTCGGCGACAGTCGACGTGCAGCCGGGCGGGGCGTACACGGTCGCCGGGCTGGGCCCGGCCAAGGGACTGCGCCTGCAGGTCCTGCGGGACCGGCTCACCACCCCCAAGGGCAAGGCGCTCGTGCGGATTATCCAGGCCTCGCTCACCCAGCACCTGGTCACGCTGCGGGCCGGCCACTCCGTGATCGCGCGCCATGTCGCGTTCGGCTCGGTGACCAGCTACAAGGTCGTCTCGCCAGGTAGCTGGAACGTCAGCGCCACCGGCCGGACCGACCGCACCAGCAGCCAGATCACGCTGGCGGCGGGCACAATCCACACCATCGTCGTGCTCGACGACCCGGGCCACCTGGCGCTCGACGATCTCGTGGACGCGGCCGGCAGCAAGGTCGCCCCGGCCGGGGCGCCCGCGACCGGACTCGGCGGCACGGCGCCCTCGCCTGCCCACTCTGACCTGCCGTGGCTGGCCCTGATCGGGGCTGGGGCGCTGGTCAGCATGGCCGGGATCGTGAAGGCACGCCGGCCGGCTGGCGCGCACGCGCTGGGAAACGGCGGTCCGTCCGCGACGGCGTGATCCGGCTGGCCAGCGCCTCGGCTGGCCAGCGCCTCGGCCGCCCGGCCAGTCGCCCGGCCAGCCAGAATGGAACGATGACGACGGATCTCACCGAGCAGGTGCTCGCCGCGTACGCGAGCACCCCGGACCCGCGCCTGCGCGAACTGCTCGCCGCTCTCATCGCACACCTGCACGCGTTCGCCGTCGAGACGAGGCTGACTCCGCAGGAGTGGCTGGCCGGAATCGAGTTCCTCACGGCCACCGGGCAGAAGTGCGACGCGCAGCGGCAGGAGTTCATCCTGCTATCCGATGTCCTCGGCCTGTCATCGCTGGTAGCCGAGGTCAATGCCGCCAGCGATGCCACCGAGCCGACCATCCTCGGCCCGTTCTACCTGGCGGGAGCGCCGCAGCGCGCGATGGGGGAGCAGATCGGCCGCCCGCAGGACGGCAGCCCGGTCCTGATCCGCGGCCGGGTCACGGGCGCCGCCGGCGAACCGGTAGCGGGCGCGACCCTGGACGTCTGGCAGGCCAGCGGCAACGGGCTCTATGACACGCAGGACCCGGAGCAGCCGCCGTTCAACCTGCGTGGCGTCTTCGTCACCGGACTGGACGGACGCTACGAGTTCCGCGCGGTCCGGCCGGTCAGCTATCCGATCCCCACCGACGGCCCGGTCGGTGACCTGATCTGGCGTGCTGCCCGGCACCACTGGCGGGCCGCTCACATCCACGCGATCGTGGCCGCTCCCGGCTACCGGCCCGTGACGACGCATATCTTCGACGCCGGCAATCCTTACCTGGACAGCGACGCCGTCTTCGGCGTCAGGGACTCGCTCGTCAGACCGTTCCGGCCGGCCGGTCCTGATGATCCGCCTGACGTCAGCTTCGTGACCGAGATGGACTTCGCGCTGGCCCCGGCGTAATCGCCGTCCCGGAGCGCGCCGTTCCCGGCGTGATCGCCGTCCCGGAGCGGGCGGGCCCGTGTCAGCGCCAGCCCGGCCCGGCGGCGAGCTAGCCCTCCGCGATCTCGCCGAGGAAGCGGTCGAGCAGGTCGCTGACGATAGCCGGCTGCTCCAGGTTCACCATGTGCCCGGCGCCTGCGATCCGCACTGACTCAGCGCCAGGGATGCGGCTGGCCAGCACATCGCTCATGGCGAGGAAGCACGGCACGTCCCGCTCTCCCGCCAGCACCAGCGTCGGCATGGCCAGTTCCGATAGCGCATCGATCGGGGGACGCCGGTCCGGGCGGTGCGGGTCCTGGCCGAGCCAGTGCTGTCCGGGGTAGCCGCTGACCATCTCGGCGAGCCGGGCGGCCAGGTCCGGCCGGGCCCGCGCCGCCGCGAACAGGGGATGAGCGAGCCAGGCCTGCTGGCCCGCCGTGACCCCCGCCGCGGCGACCTGGCGGGCGACCTCCGCCATCCCGGCCTCGGAGTCTGGATCCCACGGCACTCCGTCGAGCACGGCGTCGAGCAGAACCAGGGCCCGCACTCGCTCCGGCGCGAGCAGCGCGGCCTGGACGACGACCCGGCCGCCGAAGGAAAGGCCGGCCAGTACCGCGCTGGCGATGCCCAGATGGTCGAGCAGCGCCACTAGGTCCTCGGCGTGGGTGTAGGGAACGGCCGGATCAAGCGGCCCGCTCGAGCCGAAGCCCCGGCAGTCGTAGCGCACGACCAGAAACCGCTCCGCGAGGCGCTGCATCTGCGGATCCCACATTCGCAGGTCAAGGCCGAACCCGTGAACGAGTACGACGGCCGGCCCGGTCCCGGCCACCTGGTAGCGCAGGCTGGCGCCCGGCAGCGCCAGCAGTCCGGAGGTCTCGCTGGTAGACATGGCCTCATTGGTCCGATCTAGACATGGGTGCTTCCAGGCGCACGCGCCCAGTATGAGGGGCTTATGCTGACCCTGCCGCCGGGCGGGGCCTGTCCGCCCGGGGAACGACATGGTGAGGAGTTCAGGGGTGGGAGATTACGAGGCGACCGTGAACACCCTCGCGGAGGAACTGTCGCGAGTCGAGCAGGTCTTCCGGGGATTGTCGGCCGATGAGTGGGCGAAGCCGACGCAGCTGGTGCCCGTCGATCCCGAGCTGCCGCACTGGACTGTCTTCGAGCTCGCCGGCCACTTCGATATCTCCATCGGCCTGACCCGGATGCTGATCGAAGGCCGCGGCGACAGTCAGCCGGCTAGGGACCGGACCAGCTTCTTCATCAACCCGCGCTCGGAGACGGGGCCCGTCGTCTACGAATACGCGTACACGATGGTGGAAGGCAAGACACCCGCGCAGATGGCCGATGTCCTGGGCGAGACGTTCAGCAAGGCCGTCGAGGGGTGCCGGTCGGTGCCCGAGAGCGCGGTCGGACCCGGATACTTCGCGCCCATGCGGGTCGACGAGTTCGCCGCCAGCCGGATCGTCGAGGCGGTCGTCCACGGCCTGGACCTGACCATAGCCCTGGGCCGGGACCCGGTGGCCACGCCGGCCGGGATCGCGGCGACCGCGGCTATCCTCGATGACCTGCTGGCCCGGCGGACGCTTGGCCGCCGCCCCGCGGACCTGACCGACGACCTCGCCTGGATTCTGGCCGCATCGGGCCGGGCCGCTCATCCGGACAACCGGCTGCCGCTGATCGGCTAACGCGCGCCGCGAAACCCGTGCCTGACGCGGCGTGCGCTGGTCTTCCTGACCATCCGGGTAACGGAGACCGCTGCGATCCACAGCACGACATCAGGTAGGGCAGTGGAGGGCTCCCCCGATCCGAGCTTGACGCTGACGTCCGCGGCTGCCGTGATGAGAACCAGCGCTGCCAGCCAGTCGTCGCGACGCTCGCTGCCTCGCAGGATCCGGCAGAGGTAGCCGGCGAAGAACATGAAGGCGATGAACCCGGCGATCTCGATCGCCGGGACCTGGTCGCGCGCGGCGAGTCGAACATCTCGATCGCAGGCCGGCTGCGGATCAGCGACAAGACGGTCCGCAACCACGTTTCGAACATCTTCACCAAGCTCGCCGTCGCCGACCGGGCCCAGGCCATCGCTCGTGCTCGCGACGCCGGGCTGGGCCGTCGCTAGCAGCGCGGCATGAGGTCCGCACCTCACACGGACGGGTACTTGGCCAGGATCTCCTTGAGCCGGGCGACGAAGCGCAGCGTCTCGTCGTGGTCGCGCTGCCAGATGTTGCGGCCGAAGATCAGGCCGGTCGCTCCGGCCTCCATCGACATGCGCGCCTTCTCCAGCATGGCCTGATCGCCTGACCGCTCGCCGCCGGAGACCAGCAGGAGCGTCCGGTTGGCCGAGCGCACGACGGAGCCGATCGCCTGCTGCGGTGAGAACTCGCGCCGGTAGGCGGCGGGAACTCCGGCCTGCTTGTCTGGATGCGGGAAGTTGACCTTCACCAGGTCGGCGCCCAGTTCGCTGGCGATGCGGGCCGCGTAGTCCACGGCATAGAAGCTGTCCTTGCCGCCCTTGCCGTCGATGGCGCTGCCACGCGGGTAGGACCACACGATCAGCGGCATGCCGAATCTCTCCGCGTCCTTGCGGACCTGCAGGTACTGGGCGAAGTCGTGCTCCTGGGCGGGCGAACCGACGTAGAGGGTGTAGCCGACAGCGTCGGCGCCCAGCCGGACGGCTTCCTCGACGGTCGTGTTGACCGGCGAGAGCGGGTCGATCGCCGACGGGATGTCTGTCTTGCCGTTCAGCTTGAGCACGAGGGGCACCTCGCCGGCGTAGTCCCAGTAGAACTTCTGGGCCAGCCCGATCTGGATGGCGATGCCGTTGAACTCGCCCTCCAGAGCCAGCTTGATGATGTACTTCGGGTCGCTCGCGGCTGCGCAGTCGGCGAAGTCCCTCGGGCCGTGCTCGAGGCCGTGATCGTAGGGGAGGAAGATCGCGGTCCCGTTGCCGAGGCCGTTCTGGTGGAGTATGCGGTGCAGCCTGGCCTTCTTCCCGGTACCGAGGCCGAGGTCGGCGAGGGCAGGGCGTGTGTTCATCGTCTTCCCTTTCCAGGTGATAGCACCAGGCTGCGGGACGGCGGGCACAGGCCGGCAGGGCCGTTAGCCCCCTTCCCGGCGACTAGGGGTCCTGTTCAGGGCGCAGCACGGGTGATCAAGCTGCAGGAAACGGTCATCGAGGCCGCAGGCCGCGGGTGGCATGTCGTCGTGCCCGATGCTGGGCACTACATCCATTTCGACCGACCGCGACTCGTCATCCATGCCGTCGACGACGTCGTCGCCGAAGCAGGCGGCCGCTACACCCGTCGCCTCAGAACGGAAGGCTGAAGCCGTCGTAGTACCAGAGCGCCGAGGTGTACCAGAGCACGGCCATGAGCACGGCCAGGACGCCGCCGGCAACCGGCAGTGCCCAGCCTGGCAGCCGCTTGGTGTGGACGAGCAGCACCTTGGCCAGGAAGGCGCCGTAGAAGAAGCATCCGGCGATCGAGTGAATACCGACCCTGAGGCTGCTGACCTGCACGCCGTAGGCGATCGCGCAGTGGATGGCCACGGGCAGCGTGACGACGACGGCCACCACGCCGACCGTCCGGTGCGTGATCCCGATCCGCTTCGGAGCCCGTCCGGCAAACGGCAGCTTCTGGTAGATCCACATGGCCAGCCCGACCTGCAGGACGGCCAGCCCGAGCGCGATGGTCGCCAGCAGGGACTTGAGGGACAGCACGCCTACGCCGGTCTGCCCGAACAGGCCGACCGTCGAGTAGCTTGACGTGTTCACGATGGCGCGGCCGACGATGTACAAGATCCCGGCCGTTACTAGTCCGATCAGGCCGATGACGGCGACACGCCCGGTGGCGGCCTTCTGATCGGCGCTCTGGAACGTCATGGCACCGCACTATGCCAGATCGATAGGCTATATGTCGTTAGCTGAGCGGCCTTTCTTGTGCGGGTCCAGGAATCCGAATTACCCGATTCGCATCTGATGGATAAATATCGCTGTTCATGATCCTGGTCGCCTGTCTGTGGCATGCACCGAAATTCGCGCCTAGCGCCGCCTGGCCGGCGGCCACAGCTGTCCGCAGCAGCACGCCCGCGACCAGGGCCGTCACGATCGGCGCGATGGGCCCGGCTGCCGCTGGCCGGCCCGCCGGCGCCACCCACCAGGCCAGGCCCCGGCCAGCGTCGCCATTGCGATCAGGGCGACGCCGGCCGAGGCCGGCCAGGTCATCAGCATGGCCAGGTCCTACTCGGCGAAGATGGGGATCGCCTGGAGCGGTGCGGCCGCCCGGCCCTTCGGCTCCTCCCACTCTTCCTGACGGCCGAGCGCCGTCATGTCCAGCAGCGCGTAGGTGCCGCCGAGCTGCTCGGCGCCGCGGCCGAACGTGGAGTAGGTGTGGAAGACCGCGTCGCCGTCCCGCAGGAAGCAGCTGACGCCCGGCTGCTCGGACGCGCCGTCGAGGATCCAGCCCATGCCAGCCTCCTTCAGCTCCGCCTCGCCCCGGTAGTTGTACTGAACCGGGGCCACGGAAGCGTCCATGCTGACGTGGAAGTCGTAGTTGAAGTCGCTGCCGTACGAGGAGTACCAGTCGAAATCCCAGCCCCGGCGTGCCTTGTATTCAGCGATCTTGGCGAATGGCGCCCTGGCGACCGCCGCGAACGCCGTATCCCTGCCCTGCAGATGGCGGAGCAGCCCGTCGGCCAGCTCGTCCAGGCTGGCCGTGCAGCTCGGGCACGCGTCGTCCCACGCCGGATCGAACATGACGTGCTGGACGATGAGCTGCCTGCTCGGGCCGAACAGGTCGAGCAGGCTGGCCGCGCCGTCCGGTCCGGTGAAGACGTAGTCCATGTCGATCCGCACCATCGGCAGCTGCCGTCTGCTGGCGTTCAGGGCATCCTTGAGCCTGGTCAGCTCCTTCTCCCTGGCCAGCAGCTCCTTGCGGGCCACGAGCCACTGCTCGCGCGAGGTGACGGCGGGAAGACTCATCGGGGATTCTCCTGTCCGTTGCGTCCCGGCCCCGGAGCGGGACCGGCGTCACCCCCACGACGATCGGTGCCGCCCCGGATGGACACGGGGGCCAGATTTTCGCCAGCCCGCGTGGCCGCCTGCGCTCCTGTCCGTGCCCGTCAGCTCGCCCCGGGTGGCCGGGTCACCGGCTCAGCACGTGCTGCCATCCGGTCAGGAACGGCCGCACCTCGATGGTCCCCAGCCGCGCCGTGGGATGCTTCGACGCCACCTCGATGGCCTCGTCCAGGTCCGCGCAGTCGATCACGTCGAAGCCAGCGACCTGCTCCTTGGTCTCGGCGAACGGCCCGTCGGCGAGGAGCAGCTCATCGTCACGGA
>JADGPC010000292.1 GCA_017882645.1 Streptosporangiales bacterium
GCCGTGGCCGTTCATCGGCACGGTCTCGGTCACGATGCGGTTCAGCCTGGCCCGGACCCGGCCGATGCCGCCGCGCATTCCCGGCGGCGGCACGTCGTCCTCGCCGCCGCTCGCGCCGACGGGCAGCGCCTCGTGCTCCAGCTGGGGGAGCGCCAGCTTGGCCACCTCTTCCTCGTCGAGCGGCCTGGTCTCCTCGATGAATTCGCCGTTCGGCAGCTGCCTGATGATCCCGGTCTCCACACCGTGCTCCAGCAGGTGCAGGTCCTTGCGGTTCAGCCCCAGGCAGATCCGCTTGGTGATGAAGTAGGCCAGGACGGGCACGACGAACACAGCGACGCGCGCGATCTCGGTGATCGTATAGAGCGCGACGTCGAAGTGCTGGGCGAGCAGGTCGTTGGCGCCCTCGAGCCACAGCACGCCGTAGAACGAGATCATCGCGATGCCGAGGGCGGTGCGAGTCGGCGCGTTCCGCGGCCGCTGGTTGATGTGGTGCGCGCGTTTGTCGCCGGTGATCCACTGCTCGAGGAACGGCCAGAGCGCTGCCCCGGTCATCACGATTCCGAGCGGAACAAGCGCCGGTATGAACACATTCAGGGCAAATGTGTGCCCGAACACGACCCACTGCCAGGCGGGCATGATGCGCAGCGATCCCTCGAGGAAGCCCATGTAGAAGTCAGGCTGCGAGCCTGCCGAGATCGCCAGCGGGTTGTACGGGCCGTAGATCCAGATCGGGTTGATCTGCGCGAACGTTGATGCCAGGGCGAGGGCGGCGAAGACGAAGAAAAAGAACGCCCCGGTCTTGGCCATGAAGTACGGGTACATGGGCGCGCCCACGACGTTCTTCTCGGTACGGCCCTTGCCCGGCATCTGGGTGTGCTTCTGGTGGAACATGATGAACAGGTGCGCGCCGATGAGCGCCATGAACAAGCCCGGGATCAGCAGCACGTGCAGGATGTACATCCGCGGGATGATGATGTTACCCGGGTACTCCCCGCCGAACAGGAAGAACGACAGGTAGGTTCCGACGATCGGGATCGACTGGAGCACGCCCTGGGTGATCCGCAGGCCGGCCCCTGACAGCAGGTCGTCGGGCAGGGAGTAGCCGAACAGGCCCTCGAGCAGGCTGAGCGTGAACAGCACGATGCCGATCAGCCAGTTGACCTCGCGCGGCTTCCGGTAGGCGCCGGTGAAGAAGATCCTGATCATGTGGGCCATGATCGCGGCCACGAAGAGGTCGGCCGCCCAGTGGTGGATCTGCCTGATCAGCAGCCCGCCGCGGACGTCGAAGCTGATGTTCAGGGTGGAGGCATAGGCCTGGCTCATGCGGACGCCGTCGAGCTTGACGTAGGAGCCGTGGTAGACGATCTCGGACATGCTGGGCTGGAAGAACAGCGCCAGGAAGGTCCCGGTCAGCAGCAGGATGATGAACGAGTAGAGCGCGATCTCGCCGAGCAGGAACGTCCAGTGGTCGGGGAAGATCTTGCGGAAGAAGGTCCTGAACCCCTTGGCCCCGTGGAACCTCTCGTCCAGCCAGCTGCCGGTACCCGCTAGTGCCTTGTCGATTGCCATTAGGACGGCCCCCGCTCCCAGAAACTCGGGCCCACCGGCTCGATGAAGTCGTGCCTGGCGATCAGGAAACCCTGGGCGTCCACCGTCATGGGCAGCTGGGGCAGCGCCCTGGTGGCCGGACCGAAGATCACCTGCGCTCCCCGGGCCGCGTCAAAGGTCGACTGGTGACACGGACACAGTATGTGGTGCGTGGTCTGCTCGTACAGGGCTGCCGGACAGCCCACGTGCGTACAGATTTTCGAGTACGCCACGATGTTATCAACCGTCCAGTTCTGCACGACCCTGCCTGGCTGGGGCTTCGCGCTGAACTGAATGATGTTGGGCGGGAACTTGATGATGATCACCGCCGCCTTGGCCAGGGCGTTGAAGTCGTCCTGGAAGCCGTCGGGAACCACCGTGACCATGCCCCCGGGCGAGGCGAAGTCAGCGGGCCTGATCGGCGTGTTGGCGCCGTAGTTCAGCAGCCGCATGCCCTTGCGCCAGACCGTGTGATCCAGGCTCGTCCCGGGCAGCGGCCCGAGGTCGCGGAGCAGGACAATCGGGGCGAGCGCCACGGGTACCGTCGCGGCGATCAGCGTGCGGCGGACCATCGGCCGCTTGGTGAACTGGCTGGCCTCCGCGCCCTCTTCGAAGGTCTCCGCGAACGCGGCCCGGTCCTCCGGGCTTGACCGCAGCAGCTTGCGGGCCTCGGTGCGCTCGACCCAGGGCATCAGCCGCCGCACCCAGATGACGGCGCCGACGGCCAGGGCGAGGAACGCCAGACCCATCGTCGACCCGAGGGCCAGGTTCGAGTGCAGCACGTTCGTGACCGAGTGCACCTGGAAGATCAGGTAGGAGGCGATGAACCCGAGGCCGGCCAGCGTGGCGATCAGGAAGCACGCCACCACGACGCGCTCGGCACGCTTGGCGCTGACCAGGTCGTCCGGGTCGGCGGGCAGCTCGCGCTGGCGCGGCACGGGAGGCCCGCCCGGGGCGCCAGGCGGCGGTGTCTTGAGCAGGGTCCTGGCCTCGGCGGGAGGCGGGGTGCCGATGACCCGGTGCCGCGGCTGCTCGGGCTCCTCGTCGCCGACGGCGGCGGCATGGGCGCTCAGGCCGGAGGTCAGGTCGCCGTTCGGTTCGTTGTCGCCTGGCTGCGGGCCGGCGGTCGAGTCAGTCATGAGCCTTCCCGTGCTTCGCAGTGATCCACAGTGCCGCGAGCACCATGAACAGCAGCAGTCCGATGAACGCGACCAGCCCCTCGCTGACCGGCCCGACCCGGCCCAGGCTGAACCCGCCTGGGTTGGGCTCGGCCCGGGTCTGGGTGACGTAGGCGATGATGTCGCGCTTCTGCTGCGGGGTGATCGTGGTGTTGTTGAAGACCGGCATGGCCTCGGGGCCGGTGAGCATGGCCTCGAAGATCTGCCTGGGCGTCGACTTGGTCAGCGGCGGCGCGTACTTGCCGAAGGTCAGCGCGCCCCCGGCGCCGACGAAGTTGTGGCACTGGGCGCAGTCGGCGACGAAGAGCTGCTGGCCGAGGCCGGGGTTAGCGCCAGCCTGGCTGATGTCCGCGCTGGTCGGGATGGCCGGGCCGCCGCCGAGCGAGGAGATATAGGCGGCGAGGGAGTGGATCTGCTGGGGCGTCAGGCTGACCGGCTTGCGCGGCTGCTCGGCGACCGGCTCCTTGGCCGGCATCCGGCCCGTGCTGACCTGGAAGTCGACGGCCGCGGCGCCGACCCCGATGAGGCCCGGCGCCACGCCTGGCGTGCCCTGCGCAAAGAGACCGTGGCAGCTTGAGCACTCCTGAAGGAAGATCGCCCGGCCTTCGGAGATCTGGGCCTGCCCCGTGACGCTGTGCGCCGCCGCCGAGGCCGAGCCGTCGGTGACAGCGGCGTAGCTCAGGCCCGCCAGCATCAGCCCGAGCAGGACGACGGCATAACCAGCGGCTGGGTGCCGTCGCCGGGCGGTGATCGGTCTCACGGCGATACCTATTTTCCGGTCAGGGGGAGCAGGTAGATAGTGGTGAACAGCCCGATCCAGACGACGTCGACGAAGTGCCAGTAGTAGGACACGACGATCGCGCTGGTCTGCTGCTCATAAGTAAACCGCTTGGCCGCGTAGGTGCGGCCGAGAAGGAACAGGAACGCGATCAGCCCGCCGGTCACGTGCAGGCCGTGGAAGCCGGTGGTGAGGAAGAACACCGAGCCGTAGTTGCTCGAGGACAGCGTCAGATGCTGCTTGAAGATCAGGTCCAGGTACTCATACCCCTGGCCGCTGACGAAGTACAGGCCCATCAGGAACGACAGCACGTACCACTCGCGCAGTCCCCACCTGCGGAAGTCGAAGATCGAGCCCTGCCGTGCGATCTGGCCGCGCTCGACGGCGAACACGCCCATCTGGCAGGTCACGCTGGACAGGATGAGCACGATCGTGTTGGCGGTGGCGAGCGGGTAGTCCAGCGTCGCCTGCGGCCAGGGCTGTCCCAGGCCGGTATCCACCGACTTGATGGTGAAATACATCGCGAACAGAGCCGCGAAGAACATCAGTTCGGAGGACAACCAAATGATGGTCCCGACGCTGACCAGGTTAGGTCGGCTCGCAGGGGTACGCGGCATCACCGCCGCGTCTGGTGCTGTCGTCACGCGCCCATTATTACGACACCCGGTAGGGGAACGCGCCACGACCCCCGTAATCGAGGGTCCGCGGGTCGCGCCCGGGTCAGCAGAGTCGGGGGTCCGGGGGTCGCGCCCCGGGTCAGCAGAATCGGGGGTCCGGGGGTCGCGCCCCGGGTTAGCAGAGTCGGTAGCATCCAGTTATGAAAGTTGTCGTGTATAGCCATGACGCGGACACCCGGGCCAGGATCCGGATGGCCATCGGCAAGCGCCCCGCTCCGGACGTGCCGGTCGCCGAGGTGATCGAAGTGGCCACTCATCCCGCACTGATCCGGCTGCTGGACGCCGGCGGCGCGGATGTCATGGTGCTCGACGGCGAGGCCCAGCCTTCCGGCGGCATGGGGGTCTGCCGTCAGGCCAAGGACGAGATCTTCAACTGCCCGCCGGTCCTGCTCATCATCGGCCGGGCCGACGACGGCTGGCTGGCCACCTGGTCCCGCGCGGACGCCGTGGTGAGCCACCCGATCGAGCCCGCGGGGCTGGCCGCGGCGCTGGCCGGCCTGATGCGCCAGCGGGCGGCCAGCGTGGCCGACACCGCCCCGGCGCCGGCCTGATCTCGGCACCGGCCAGCGCGGTGGCGGCACCAGCACGGCAGCCAGGGCAGCTCCAGGCCAGCCCAGCCCGCAACTCGAACTCCAGGAAGCGCTATGGACTCTGCTAACTCCTGGCCGGCCCTGCTCGGCCGGCTTATCAAGGGCGAGTCGCTGACGGCTGAAGACACCTCCTGGGCGATGAACGAGATCATGGAGGGCGTGGCGACGCCGGCGCAGATCGCCGGATTCGGCGTCGCGCTCCGGATGAAGGGCGAGACCCCGGCCGAGGTTGACGGGCTCGCGGCAGCGCTGCTCCGGCATGCCGCTCCGCTCAGCATCCCCGGCCGCCTGACCGATCTGGTGGGTACCGGGGGAGACCAGGCCAGGACCGTGAACATCTCGACGATGGGAGCGATCGTGGCGGCGGCCGCCGGCGCGACGATCGTCAAGCACGGGAACCGCGCGGCGTCATCGGCGTGCGGCGCGGCCGACGTGCTCGAGGCGCTCGGCGTGGTCATCGACCTGCCGCCGGCGGCCACGGAGAAGCTCGCCCAGGAGACCGGCGTGGTCTTCCTGTTCGCGCCGCTGTATCACCCTGCGCTGCGGCATACCGGCGCCCCGCGCCGTGAGCTCGGCGTGCCGACGGTCTTCAACTTCCTCGGCCCGGTCGCGAACCCGGCGCGGCCGCAGGCACAGGCAGTCGGCGTCGCGGACCCGCGGATGGGCCCGGTGCTGGCCGGCGTGCTGGCCGCGCGCGACTGCTCGGCGCTCGTCTTCCACGGCGACGACGGACTCGACGAGCTGACCACGACCGGACCGTCCACCGTCTGGGTCGTGCGGGACGGCGCGGTGTCGGAAACCAGGTTCGATCCCGCCGCGATCGGCATCCCGCGCTGCGATCCCGGCGATCTGCGCGGCGGGGACCCCGCCCGCAACGCGGCAGTCGTGCACTCCGTGCTGGCCGGCGAGGGCGGACCGGTGCGAGAGACGGTTCTGATTAACGCGGCTGCTGCGCTGGTCGCCGAGGCTGGCGCGGCTGAGCCTGCGCGGCTGCCCCAGGCCCTGGCCGACGGCTACGGCCGCGCGGCGGCGGCCGTGGACTCCGGCGCGGGGGCGGCACTGCTTGACCGCTGGGCCCAGGCCAGCAAGCGCCTGGCGAGCTTGCTGCCGCCTGACTAGGCGCCGGGCGGCCAGCCCGGCGCCGGGGCCCGGGGCCGGCTCAGACTGACTCGGGGTAGCCGAGCGAGAAGGCGGCGTCGAGGTCGTGGCGCGAGTAGGTGCGGAACGCGATGTGCGTCTCGGTGTGCGTGACGCCGCGGACCTTGTTCAGCGTCCCCGGAATGACGTCGCCAAGTTCCTCGTGGCCCCGTACCCGGACCATCGCGACCAGGTCGAACTCCCCGGTCACTGAGTAGACCTCGCTGACCTGCCTGATCTGGGCGATGGCTTCAGCCGTCTCGGGAATGCTCGCGACATCGGCCTTGATCAGAACAATCGCGGTGACCATAGCCGCCTCCTGGATCCTGGGAACCCGCGCCCCGGCTGCGGCGACATCGTAGCGGCTCGGCACCTGCTGGCTCACCGGTACCCGGGTAAAGGCGGGCGCCGGGGTGCACCGGGGCGGTGCGTACACGTGCGGCCCCGGAGTCGGCCGGGGACCGCGTCCGAGCAGGCCGAGCAGGCCTCTCAGCACGGCCGCGGTGGCCTTGGCGTCGGCGAGCGCCCGATGGCACGGCCAGGTCGGGGCGCCGAAGTGGCTGGAGAGGGTCGCCAGCCGGTGGTCAGGTACCTCGGCCTGGCTCAGCAGCATGCGCGACAGCACGGCGGTGTCGATGACCGGGCGGGGCGGCCAGTCGATCCCGCAGTCGTGGCAGGCCGCGGAAAGGAAGCCCATGTCGAACGGTGCGTTGTGGGCGACCATCACGCCGCCGCTGGCAAAGTCGA
>JADGPC010000293.1 GCA_017882645.1 Streptosporangiales bacterium
CGGCGGCGCGGGCTGGTCGAACTGGTCCGGCTCAGGTCCGCGGTGCGGCCTGCGGGCCGGACGCAGCGGCTCGATGCCGCCGGGCACGGCCCACGGCGGCAGCCCGGAGTCGGTGTCGGGGCCGTCGTCGAAGGCGTCGATCATCTGCCAGCCAGACCTGCGGGGCTCCTGCGATGTCCTCGACCGGCCACGGCCGGGGTAGTCGGGCTGGCCAGGCGGGTAGCCCTGCTCAGTCACAGCGCGCCTCCCTGACAGGCATCCGGCCGTGCATGGCCACGGTAAGCGGTCTGAATCCCCGCAGTGTACTGGCGAGAGCACCGCCGGGGGGTGACAGATCGGAACAATTGATACTCAGGAGCGGGCGCCGCCGGGCCGAAACATCGCTGGGGAGCGGGGGCTTGGCTGGCGGCCCGGGCCGGCCGCGCGAGCGTCACAGGCTTGCCCCGGGCGTCACAGGCTAGCCCCGGGCGTCGCTGGCTAGCCCCCGGCGGCTCGCTAGCACCGGGCTAGCCCCGGGCGTCGCTGGCTTGCCCCGGGCGGGCTCGCTAGCACCGGGCAAGCCCCTGGACTGCTGGCTAGCCCGCCGAGCCGGGCAGGGCCAATCTGAGCCCGCCCGCGGCCGATTCCCACCTGGCGCCGTAACCGGCCACCGTCACGCTCCTGGGCTGATCCTCGGTGCCGTCCTCAGTGCCGCCCTCAGTGCCGCCCGCCAGCGCGGCCGGCGGCCCGGTCATGGCGGCGCTCTCGGTCGCGGGCCGGTCGATCGTGATGCGCAGGTGCCCGGAGGCCAGGCCCTCGACCAGGCCCTCGCCCCACTCCACGACCGTGACCGAGTGATCGAGGTCGGCGTCCAGGTCGAGGTCGTCGACTTCCAGCCGGCTGCCGAGCCGGTACGCGTCCGCGTGCACGAGGTCGGGTCCGCCGCGCAGCGACGGGTGTACCCGCGCGATCACGAAGGTCGGCGACGTCACCGGGCCGCGAACGCCGAGTCCCTCGCCGATCCCCTGCACGAGCGTGGTCTTGCCCGCGCCCAGCGAGCCGGCCAGCACGACGAGGTCGGCCGGCCGCAGCAGCCCGGCCAGCCGGGCACCGAGCTGCCGCATCTGCGCCGCGCCGGGAACGCTCAGCCGCACGCTCACCGCCGGCCGGGCGCCGCCGGCCATTTCAGCCCCGTCGGCCGAGCCGGCCCCGTCATCCCCGCGGGCCGAGTCGGCGCCGCCGCCCGAGGCGGCCGAGGGGGCCGGCTCCGCGGTCGCGGACTGACCGGCGCTCAGCCGCTCACTCATCGCCCATGTGCACGGTCAGGGCCTGCGTAACCAGGTCGGCGATGGCCTCGTTGACCTCTTCGGGCCGCTCGAGGATGACGACATGCCCGGCGCCGTGGATCCTGATCAGCTTGGCGTCACGGACCGCCGACGCGATCCCGTCCGACAGGCTCGGGTCGACCAGCCGGTCCCGGTCGCCGGTCAGCACCAGCACGGGGACGTTGCCAAGCACCTTCAGGGCGTGCCGCTTCTCGTGCCCGACCAGCGCGACATAGAAGTCGGCAATGACATCGATGGGCGTGGCCCTGATGATCCGCTCGAGGAAGTCCACCAGCGTCGGGCTCGCCCTGGGGTCGCCGAACGCGATCCGCCTGGTGCCGAGGAAGGCGATGTCGCTGGCCGACTGCCTGCCGCGCTCGACCACCTCGGCCACCCGGCCCTTGGACGCGCCGGTCATCATCGACGGCATCGCCATCCTGACGGCTGGCCGCAGCGGGGCAGGCAGCCAGATGGTCGGGTCAACCGTGGACGCCGCGGTGGAGATCAGCACCGCCCCGATAATCTTGCTGCCGATGAGCTCGGGATGCTGGTCGGCCAGGGCCATCACGGTCATGCCGCCCATCGAGTGGCCGACCAGCACCACGGGCATGTCGCCGGGCGCCGTTGCCATCATGACCTCGTGCAGGTCGGCTCCCAGCTGATCGATGCTGACCAGGTCGGGGTCGGACCGGCCGGACCGGCCGTGACTGCGCTGGTCCCAGAACACGCACCGGGCGCTCTGCGCGAGCCCGGCGCGCTGGTAGTACCAGACGTCGGAGTTCAGCGTGTAGCCGTGGCAGAAGATGATCGTGACCGGCGCATCCGGCGGCCCACTGATCTCGACGTGCAGCGGCAGGCCGTCGTCGGCGGTCACCGTCATCGGCTCGCCATGGATGTCGCCGAACGGCTCGCCAGCCGCGGGATCGGGGCGCAGCCTGATCCGGCCGATCGCGATCTTCTCGGCCAGCACCACGGCGCCCGCGCCCGCGGCAATCGCGCCGGCGGCCAGTCCGGTCACCCCCGTGAGCCTGCGCCAGCTGACCATCAGACCTCCTGCCCGCCCGCGTGCGCCACCTCAGTGTGGTCGCTCGCGCCCCGCGCGCTGGCCGGGGCAGTTCGAACCGCCAGGACTTGCGCCTCGGTTACTCCACAGTAGCTTCTCGGGATCTTCGCCGTAAACCTGGTCACGATGTCGTAGGACAAGGTGCCGAGCAGGTCAGCCCACTCCTGCGCCGTCGGCTCGCCATTGTCACCGGGCCCGAACAGCACGACCTCGTCACCTGCCTCGATCGGCAGGTCCGCGGCATCGACCACGCACTGGTTCATGCAGACCGTGCCCGCGATCGTCAGCCGGCGGCCGCGGACCAGGACGGGCGCGACGTTCGTCGCCGCACGGGGAATCCCCTCGTGGTAGCCGAGCGGTACCAGGCCGAGAGTGGTCTCAGCCCCGGTCACGTACCTATGGCCATAGGAGACGCCAGTACCGGGCGCGACCCGTTTGACCTGAACAAGATGGGTACGGACGGTCATGGCCGGCCGCAGCCAGCCGGGAGCGCCGCCCGGCAGCGTGCACAGCCCCGTCACCCCGCCGCCCGGCCTGACCAGGTCGAACCACGTGTCGGGCCGGGTTAGCAGCGCGGGCGTGTTGGCCAGGTGCCGGACGGCGGGGCGCGCACCCGCCCGGCCGGCCAGGTCGAGGGCGTCGCGGAAGGCGGCCAGCTGCGCGTCGACGGACGGGTGTCCCGGAATGTCCGCGCACGCCAGATGCGACCAGATGCCGACGATCTGGCACCGCCCGGTTGCTTGCTCGGCCAGGGCCGCGTCGACCAGTTCCGGCCAGCGGGCCATCGGGGCGCCGCCGCGGCTCATCCCGGTGTCGGCCTTCAGGTGCAGCCGGGCCGGCCTGCCAACCGCCTCGGCGGCCGCCGCGATCTGCCGCATCAGGCTGGCGTCACCAGCGCTGAGGTCGACGCCGAGCGTGATGGCATCGTTGTGCGGCGCGTCCGGCGCGGCCAGCAGGCAGAGCACCGGCGCGGTAACGCCGGCGGCGCGCAGGGCCAGGGCCTCAGCCACGTGCCCGACGCCGAGCCAGGCCGCGCCGCCCGCCAGCGCCGCAGCCGCGGTTTCCAGCAGGCCGTGACCGTAGCCGTCGGACTTGACGACCGCCATGACCTGGGCGTTTCCGACATGCTGGGCCATGGCCGTAACGTTTGACCTGATTGCTCCGAGGTCGACAACCGCTTCAGAATGCCCGTCCATGGCCCTCAAGTGTGCCAGTAACTAGGTACCAGTCCGCCCAGCCTCGCCCGCCCGGCCCGGCCCGCTGATCAGCCTGCCGCCCGTCCGGTCGCCCCGCCCGGACGGATCCCGGTTGGATGTGCCGTTCATCCGGGATTTAGCGGATGAATGTGCCATTCATCTGGCGGGCTGGCGCCGGGGCCATCTCGCGGCGGATGCGGCCGGCGTGGTTAGGTACTTCCATGGTCGAACTCATTCCCCGGAAGGTTCTCTTCGGCAACCCGGAACGGGTCAGCCCCCGGCTGTCACCCGACGGCACCAGGCTCGCCTGGATCGCACCCAATGACGGCGTCCTCAATGTCTGGCTTGCCCCGGTCAGCCCCCGGGCCGGGGTGGACTGGGACAAGGCCGAGGTCGTCACCGACGACACCGATCGCGGCATCAGGACCTTTGCCTGGGCGCACGACGACAAGCACCTGCTCTACCTGCAGGACACCGGGGGTGACGAGAACTGGCGGCTGCATGACGTCGACCTGACCACGATGGCCCGCCGTGACCTGACCCCGTTCGACGGGGTGCAGACGCAGATCGTGGCCATGGAGCGCGACTTCCCGGCCGAGGTGCTGGTCGGCCTGAACCGCGACAACCCGCAGCTGCACGACGTCTACCGGCTCGACCTGAACACCGGCGAGCTGACCAAGGAGATCGTCAATCCTGGCTTCCTGGCCTGGCTGGCCGACTCCAGGCTGGTCGTCCGCGGCGCGTTCGCACCGCAGCCAGATGGCGGGATCGTGGTGATGGTGCGAGACGGCGCCGACGACGACTGGCGCCAGCTGCTGACGATACCGGCGGAGGACGCGCTGACCACCGATCCGGTCGCGTTCAGCGCCGACGGGCAGTCGCTGCTGATGGTCAGCTCGGTCGGCGCGGAGACCGCGAGGCTGATCAGGATCAATCTGGCGACCGGTGCGCAGGAGGTGCTCGCGGCCGATCCCGAAGCCGACATCAGCGGCGTCCGGGTCAACCCGGACACGAAGGAACCGCAGATTGTCGTCGTGCTGAAGGACCGGTCCGAGTACATCGTGCTCGACCCGGCGGTGGCCGACGACCTGACCGCGATCCGGGCGCTGCACCCTGGTGACCCCAACTTCGTGAGCGCCGACGACGCCGACGCGACCTGGCTGATCGCGTTCACCAACGACTCGGGGCCGATCCCCTTCTTCGCCTACGACCGGGCGACTAAGCAGGGCAGCATGCTCTTCGAGCACCAGCCGGCCCTGAGCCAGTACACCCTGGCCCCGATGGAGCCGTTCTCCTTCACCGCTCGCGACGGCCTGGTCATCCACGGCTACGCGACGTTCCCGCCGGACAGCCCGAGGGCCGGGCTGCCGACCGTGCTCAACGTGCACGGCGGCCCGTGGGCCAGGGACGCCTGGGGTTATGACGCCGAGGCCCAGTGGCTGGCCAACCGCGGATACCTCTCGATCCAGGTCAACTTCCGGGGGTCGACCGGGTACGGAAAGTCGTTCGTCAACGCAGGCGACCGGGAGTGGGGCGCCAGGATGCAGGACGACCTGACCGACGCGGTCGCGCACGCGGTCGCGGAGGGCTGGGCCGACCCGAAGCGGGTTGCCATCTACGGCGGGTCCTACGGCGGCTACGCGGCGCTGGCAGGCGCGACCTTCACGCCCGAGGTCTACTGCTGCGCCGTCGACATCGTCGGGCCGTCCAACCTCAAGACCCTGATCGAGACCGTCCCGCCGTACTGGGCTCCGATGATCGCCCAGTTCCACCGCCGGGTCGGCAATCCGGAGAAGGACGTCGATTTCCTGTGGTCACGCTCGCCGCTGTCGCGCGCCGACCAGATCTCGATCCCGCTGCTGATCGCGCAGGGCGCCAATGACCCGCGCGTCAAGCAGGCGGAGTCCGAGCAGATCGTCGCCGCGCTGATCGACGCCGGGATCGACCACGAGTACATGCTCTTCCCCGACGAGGGACACGGCTTCGCAAAGCCCGCCAACCGGATGGTCTTCTATACCGCCGCGGAGAAGTTCCTGGCCCGTCACCTGGGCGGCCGGGCGGAGGACTAGCCGCCGCCCAGGCGCCCGGTTAGCTGCTGACCAGGCAGCCGCTGCTCTGGCCCGGCTGCGGGAACGCGCGGGCCAGGGCGTCGGCGATCATCCTGGCGCGGTGCTTGTAGCCGATCGACGTGAAGTGAATCCCGTCCGAGATGTACCACTTGGACTTCACCTCGTCGGCCCAGTTGTAGACCCGCATGTTGGGGTACTTCGCGCACGCGCTGATCAGGGCGTGGTCCCAGCGCTGCATGTTGACCTCCGCGTAGGGGCCGCTGGAGAGCAGCGACTTCACGTTCACCCACATCACCGGCTCACCGTGGGCCGCCTTCATCATGCGGCGGATCCTGGCGGCCAGGCCGACGTTCGAGCCGGCCGCCACGTCGGCGGTGTCGTTGGTCCCCAGGGCGATGACCCAGCACCCGCGGAACCCGCCGCGCGTGATGTTCCTGGCCGCGTCATAGCCGTTGATCTGGCCGGGCAGGACCTCGACGACCGAGCGGGCCCCCGAGATGTCGGTCACCACCGAGCGCACGCCGACGTCCTCGTAGCGGGCCACGATCCGCTCGCCTGGCTTGGGCAGGTACTCGGGTGAGACGAGCCCGTCGGAGGTCGAGTCACCGATGTGCGCGACAGCGCGGCAGGACGTGCGCAGCGGGCCGCCTGAGCTCGCCGCCTGCCCGGTCGCCGGGACCTGGCCCGCGCTGTAGCCCGCGCTCTTCGGGGCCTTGACCACGGTCTTGGTTACGGGCAGCTGAAGCGAGCCGGCCGACAGGACCGATCCCACGCCCGAGGCTGGCCCGGCGCTGGCGGCTCCCGACAGCCCGAACCCGGCGAGGGCGAGTACCCCGACCGCACCGGCGGTGGCGGCCAGGGCGCCCAGCCTGACCTCGCCGAGCCCAGGCCGCCAGCCGGCGGCGCGGAGCCGCGTCCAGGCCCGCCCGATGGCACCCTGGCGGACCGGCTCCTCGATGAGCTCCCAGGACAGCGCGGCGAGCAGGACCGACGCCGCGATCTGGAGGCCCGCCAGGGCCAGGCTCGGCTTGGTGTTGGGCGCAGACGTCAGCACGATCACCGGGAAGTGCCACAGGTAGATGCCGTAGGAGCGGACGCCGATCCAGCGCAGCGGGGCCCAGCCAAGTGCCCGGCCGACGAGGCTGGCGGGATAGGCGGTCGCGGCCACGACGGCCGCGGTGGCGACCGAGAGCAGCACGAGGCCGCCCCGGTACGCGAACGGCGAGTACTCGCCGACCCGCCAGATCATCACGCCGATGCAGGCCAGGCCGGCGATCCCGGCGATGTCGAGCAGGACGGTGGTC
>JADGPC010000038.1 GCA_017882645.1 Streptosporangiales bacterium
GCGGTACCCAGACCTACACGCTGGTCCTCAAGGACAGCACCCAGGGCTGGACCCAGACCATCGTCAAGAGCCAGACCGGCCTGGCCAGGTCATCGGCTGAGGTCATTGCCGAGGCTCCGTCGTCGAGCCGGGGCGTCCTGCCGCTGGCCGACTTCGGCACCGTCAGCTATGGCATCTCGTCGGCCAACGGAAACTCGCTCGGCACTCAGAACCCGATCCAGATCGTCATGGTTAACAACAACGGCGCCGACAAGGACTCGACCAGCTCGATCAGCAGCGGCGGCGCTTTCAGCAACACCTGGATCCGCTCCAACTAGATGAGCTAGCTGGCTGGGCCGGCCGACCGACATCCGGTGGCCGGCCCAGCTGCCGCACAGCGCGGGTCTAGCCGACGGGGTGCAGGCCGTTCGCGAAGCCGGTCAGGGTCGCCGACGACTGACCGAACGAGGAGGCGACGTAGTAGATGCCGTGCCTGCTCCAGGTCAGGAACAGGAAGATCTTGGTTGACTTGCAGGACCGGAGTCCGGCCATGCCGCACTTCCCGGTCAGCTGCCCGGTGGTCCCGTCGACCTTGACCTTGCCGAGGACCTTGACCTTGCCCATCGTGCTGCACGCGCGGCCTGAGTTGTTCTGGTACAGGGCCAGGGTCGAGAACGGCGTCAGCCCGTAGTTGGCGACGACGACCCGGCTGGTGCTCTTCTTGACCTCGCACCTGGTGACGCCGACCAGCCCGTTGCGCACGTGTCCGTAGGTCCTGGTCGGCCTGAGCAGCTTGAAGCCCGCCGCCGACTGGGCCGCCTTCCAGCTGCCGAACATGCCGAGCCCGGACGGCTGGGCCTGCGCCGGGATGGCCATCGTCACGATGCTGGCTGCGGATACCGCGCCCGCGGTCACGACTGTTGCCACGATCTGGTTCCATCGCATGTGGTCACGTACTCCTTGGCCAAGAAGGGCGACCGAAGTCGCCGTGGATCAGGTGCGGATAACGTGCAGCGATCCTAGGGCGGCCCGTAACGGAAAGTGATCACAACGAGAACTTGCCTGGTTACTCACTGTTATGTGATCCGGCGGAGCCGGCGAGCAGTCGGCCGTCGCACTGTCACCGGCCGCCGGTAGGGTGCCGGCATGAGGAACGTGGACCCCGAGGTCTTCCTGGTCGCCCGGCCGCAGCTCGACTACGACGCGCTGGCCGCTTACCTGACCGAGGTCGGGGGGAGCAGCTGGCTCGAGCGCCTCGACCAGGGGCACCTGGACAATGATGCGCTGAACCTGGCCGAGTTTGCCGGACGGCTGTGCTACCGCTCCTGGGAGCCCGGGCTTAATCCGAACGTCACCAGGGTCCGCACCGATCAGGACGCCTACCTGGCCAACATCCTGTCCAGCGCGCACGGCTCGGTGCTCGAGCACGTCACCTTCAGCTTCGCGCTGCACAACGTCAGCCGGGTGCTCACCCATGAGCTCGTCCGGCACCGCCCAGGCGCGGCGATCTCCCAGGAGTCGCTGCGGTTCGTGCGGCTGAACGACATCCCGTTCTGGTTCCCTGACTGGGCGACTGCGGATCCTGAGCTGATGGCGCGGGCCACCGCGATGCTGGAGCAGATGGAGCAGTTCCAGGTCTGGATGGCCGGGCATTTCGGCCTGGACTCCGAGGGGCTGCCGTTCCACGAGAAGAAGCACAAGACGTCGTTCATGCGCAGGTTCGCACCAGACGGGGTCGCGACCGGCCTGCTCTGGTCGGCCAATATCCGCACGCTGCGGCACACGATCGAGGCACGGACCGACCCGGGAGCCGAGGAGGAGATCCGGCTGCTGTTCGGGAAGATCGGCGACCTCATGCGGGCCGAGGCGCCGGCCCTGTTCGGTGACTACACGGTGCAGGACGGCGCGTGGATCCCGCGCTGGCGCAAGGTCTGAGTCAGCTCGCCGGCACCGACTGACCGAGGGCGTCCGGCCTCGCCGGGCGCCGGGCCAGCTGCAGCGCCTCGAGCGGGTCGTGGTGCAGCCGGTCACCGGGCAGCCGGCGGGATAGCGCCTTCACCGTGGCGCTGACCAGGCCAGCCGGCCCGGCGACGTAGACGTCGCAGTCGCGGAAGGACGGGTGCGTCCAGACCACGTCGGGCAGGCGGCCGACCCGGCCGGCGAAGTCGAGTTCATGCTCGGCGACCGGGATCACGGTCAGCGACGGATAGGCCAGCCGCAGCGTCTCCAGGTCTCGCATGTCGTACAGGTCGCGGCTGCGCCGGGCCCCGACGTACAAGGTGATGGCGCGGCGCCGGCCGTGCCGCGCCGCGCCGACGACCTCCTCGATGATCGCCTTGACCGGCGCGAGCCCGGTTCCGCCGCCGACGCACACTAGGTCGCGGCCCGGATCCGCCGGAACGGCCATGTCGCCGCGCGCCGAGCTGAGCAGGACAGCGTCACCCGTGGCGCAGTGACTGACCAGGGCGTTGCTGACCAGCCCGCCAGGGACTGCGCGGACGTGGATATCAATCAGGCCGTTCTCCCGCGGAGCGTTCGCGATCGAGTACCGGCGCCAGACTCTCGGCCAGCGCGGTGCCTGCACCTCGATGTACTGGCCCGCCGCGTACGTCAGCGGCCGGTCCGGCCGGATCGTGAGCACGGCGACCGTCTCGGTGCGGCGGTCGTGCTGGACTACCTCGCCGGTCCACCAGGCGGGCTGCGACTGGGCGTCGACGGCGGCGGCTGCGCTCATCACCGCGGCGAAGTAGTCGAGCGCCGACCGCCAGGCGGCGGCCATCTCGGCGGTCAGGACCGGACCGCCGACGTGCTCGGCCATCGCGAACAGCGCATCGAAGAACGGCCGGTAGTGCTTCTCCTTCACGCCGAACTTGCGATGGTCCCTGGCTAGCTGACCCAGCGCCCCCTGCGTTGCCTCCTCGTCGTCGAGCATCCCGACCAGGCGGGCGAGCAGGCCGAAGACCGCGACGCGGGTCTGCGTCATCGTGTAGGGGAAGAGGCCGCGCAGGCCCGGATTGTCGGCGAAGAGGCGGGCGTAAAGGTACTCCATCGCCGCCTCGGGATCGGTGCTCAGATGCGCGAGCAGCTCCCTGACCAGCCGGCGGTCGAAGCTGGCGTCGGGTGGCCCTGATGGCGTCCCCGGCTGGCTGGGCCGGGCGGAACTCTCAGTATGGGCGAATTGACGCGGAACGACCGAGGCGGCAAAGGCTGCGGGAACAGCGGATTCTGACCGATCCCGGTCTCGCGCAGTGGCCACGTCATGCAGTCTCGCAGCTACATCTGGTATCTACCACTGATTCCGGACAAGGCATAACGACAAGCTCAGGAGGGTACTGATCACTCACAGTCACCTATCGTGTGCACTGCGTTGCGATGCGCTGAGCGCTGGACGGGGCGAGCCGAAATAGCTGGGGCTCGGCTGATCTACGATGTTGCGGTGGCTGAATCCCGATACCTGCGCTACCCGGATCTTCACCGAGACCTGCTGACCTTCGTCGCGGACGACGACGTCTGGCTGGCTCCCGCCGACGGCGGCCGCGCCTGGCGGATCTCCGCCGACCGGACTCAGGCCGCCGGGCCGAGGCTGTCCGCCGACGCCAGCCTGGTCGCCTGGACCAGCTGGCGGGACGGCCTGCCCGAGATCTACCTGGCCAGCACCGACGGCAGCGGCGCGACCCGGGTCAGCTACTGGTCGAACGCGGCGACCAGGCTGCGCGGCTGGAGCCCCGGCGGCGACCTCCTCGCGACCACCGCCGCCGGCCAGCCATTCCAGCACTACACCTGGGCGTACCAGATCCCGGTTACCGATGGCCAGGGCCGGTTCGCCGAGCTTCGCCGGCTGCCCTACGGGCCGGTCGGCGACGTCGCGATGGACGGCAGCGCCGTCGCCCTGCTGACCTCGAACTACCAGGACCCGGCGTTCTGGAAGCGGTACCGCGGCGGCACCTCGGGCCGGCTATGGGTCGCCCAGCCTGGCGCCGACGCCAGCGGCGCCCAGCCCGGATTCCGCCGGCTGCTCGCCGATCTGGCCGGTCAGTTCGCCAGCCCCATGCTGGTCAGCGGGCGGCTGGCCTTCATCAGCGACTTCGAGGGCACGGGCAACGTGTACTCGTGCGCGCTCGACGGCACCGATCTGCGCCGCCACACCGACCATGACGGGATGTACGCCAGGAACGCGAGCTCCGACGGCACCAGGATCGTCTACCAGAACGCCGGCGAAATCTGGACGATCGCCGATCTCAGCGCGGACGGCCAGCCGGCCAGGCTGGAGGTCAGCCTCGGCTCCCCGGCCTCGGGCCGGGCGACGCGCCTGATGTCCGCTGCCGACCACCTGGACGGCCTGTGCTGCGACGCGACCGGCCAGGCCAGCGCCGTGCAGGTGCGCGGCACCGTGCACTGGCTCACCCACCGGGAAGGACCCGCCCGGGCGCTCTCGGTGATCGGCGGCCCGGTCGCGCGGCTGCCGCGCGTGCTCGGTGACACAGACCAGGTCATCTGGGTCGTCGAGGCCGACGGTGCGGACGCGCTGGAGATCGCTCCCGCCGAGGGGACCGCGCCCGGCGATCCGCCGCGCAGGCTGGCCGCCGGAGAGATCGGCTGGGTCGGCGACCTGGCGGCCGCTCCGAACGGGACGGTCGTCGCCGCGGCCGCGCGAGACGGCCGGCTGCTGCTCGTCGATATCGCCTCCGGCCAGGTCACCGAGCTGGCCAGGTCCGACAACGGCCCGGTCAGCGACCTGGCCTTCGCCCCGGATTCCGCCTGGCTGGCGTGGTCCCAGCCCGGCGGCGGGGATCTCCGGCAGCTCCGGCTGGCCCGGGTCGCTGACCGGCAGGTCACCGATATCACCGACGGCCGGTTCGTCGATACCGATCCCGCGTTCACGGCGGACGGGCTGTACCTGGCGTTCCTGTCCAAGCGGACGTTCGACCCGGTCTACGACGCCCACATGTTCGACCTGAGCTTCCCCTACGGCAGCCGCCCGTACCTGCTGACTCTGGCGGCCGGCACGCCGTCGCCGTTCGGGCCGCTGGTCGGCGGGCGCCCGGTCGGCTCGGCCAAGGATGACGACGAGGACAAGGCCGAGGACGAGCACAAGGCCGAGGACGCCGGGGACGCGAGCGCGGACGGCCAGGCCGGGGAGGCCACGGCCGCAGGCAACACCGGTGACGGCAAGGCCAAGGACGGCAAGGCCAAGGACGGCAAGGCCGGAGCGGGCAAGGAGTCGGCGAAGGCGAAGCCGGTCGTCATCGACACCGACGGCCTCGGCGCCCGGATCGTGCAGGTGCCGGTGCCGGAGTCCAAGTACAGCTCGCTGAGTGCCGTCGAGGGCGGCCTGGTCTGGCTCCGGCAGCCGCTGACCGGGAACCTCGGGGAGAGCGGAGCCCGGCTCGACGAGGACCAGCCCCGGCCGGCTCTCGAGTACTTCGCGATCAAGCGCACGAAGTGCACCGAGCTCGCCGACGAGGTGGACTGGTTCGATGCGAGCGGCGACGGCACCAGGCTCGTGATCAGAGATCACGGCCAGCTCCTCGTTGTCCCTGCCAACCGGAA
>JADGPC010000294.1 GCA_017882645.1 Streptosporangiales bacterium
ACGAACGACGGGACCGCGACGGCCTCGGCGTCCGTCGAGGTGCTGTGCGCGGAGATCGCCCTGACCAAGACCGCTGACCACACGCCCGTGCTGATCGGGGAGCAGATCGGCTACACCATCACGGCGACTAGCAACGGACCGGGGACGGCCCGGGACGTCACCATGACCGATCCCCTGCCGAGCACGCCGGGCATGTCGTGGAGCATCGCCTCGGCATCCCCAGGATGGACATGCGCGATCGCATCAGGGAAGCTGACCTGTGGCGGGAATGGGACCAGCTTGGCGCCGGGGGACAGCCTGAGCGTGCACGTGACCTCGCTATCGACCGGCAACGCGTGCGGGACGGTGGAGAATACCGCCACCGTAGCCACGTCCAACGACGGGACCGCGACCGCCTCGGCAACGATAACGGTGCTGTGTCCGATGGATCCGTCCATCACGACGAATGTGTCGAAGACCGAGATCGGAGCGGGCGGCTCACTGACCGATACGGCGACGCTCACCGGGCCGAGCGGTCCGGTGACCGGCACGGTGGACTTCCAGCTGTGCCCGGGCACCACCACAGGCTGCCCGCAGGGGAACGGGACGACATTCCAGTCGGGGGTCCCGCTGGTGAATGGATCGGCAACCTCGGATGCGTTCGGTTCCCGGCTAGCTCGCGGGCATTACTGCGTGGGGCTCGTTTATCACAACGACGGCCATTCGCCCTATGCCGATTCGTATTCCGGGAGCCAGGTCGGAGAGTGCTTCACCGTGGTGCGGCGTACGCCGCGGCCCTCGCCCGCGGTCACGACGCGGCTATCGCGGCACGAGATCCTCGTCGGCGGGTCGGTGCGTGACATCGCGCGGCTGCACCGGGTGACGAAGCTCGCGGGCGGCACGGTCCGCTACCGGGTCTACTCCACGCTGCGCGGATGCCGGGCGGATACGCTCGCGTGGCCGGGCCGGCCGCTGCACGGGACAAGCGCGGGCATCGTCCGCGTGCGCGGCGCGGCCGTGCCGGCCTCGCGCTCGGTGCGCTTCGGCCGCGCGGGTACCTACTACTGGGCCGCCCTGTACTCGGGCGGCGGGCGGAACGCGCCCGCGGCGAGCCGGTGCCTGACCGAGGTGCTGCGGGTCCGCAGGACGCCGACATCGATCACGACCTGGCTGTCCAGCCACGTCGTCTGGGTCGGCTCGCCGGTCCTGGACTGGGCCACGCTGCACGGGGTGACCAGGGGGGTGAGCGGCACCGTGCAGTTCCGGTACTACTCGACCCGCAGCGGCTGCCGGGCGGACCGGTCGGCGTGGCCGGCCAGCCCGCGCGGGGGCGTATTCGTCGACCGGCTGGCCGTGCACGGCACCCGGACGCCCGACACGCGCAACGTGAGGCTCCGTCGGGCCGGCACTTATTACTGGGCGGCGTTCTACTCCGGCGACACCAGGAACGCCCCGTCGGTGAGCAGCTGCGCTGGCGAGGTCCTCAAAGTGAAATAAGCCGCGCCAGGCGCGTTCCCGTGCCCCGGATCTCCCGCCGCGGAGGTCCGGGACCGCACTTATTATGAGTTCGGTGCCTGCAAACCTCGCATTGCGTGTGAAATCAGGCGCAGTTTTGACGCAAACTAATGATATGAGCGCCGGGCTCGGCCTTCTCGGCAGGAGTTTACATCGCATCGCATCACCACATCACATATACGTCTATATCGGGCGCGCCGCTCGTTGCTAGGCTGGGCGCGCCGCATAACTGCGGCCTGATTGCGGCGCTGACGGGAGACGTTGATGGAGCTGGGCCAGCCCACCGCAGTGCCTGGACCAGCAACGCGCACGCCAGCCAGGTCCGCGCCAGCTCAGGTGTCCGGGTCGGCAGCGGGGGTGTCGCTGGCGAGCCTGAGCGACGAGGAGTTCCGTACCGGGCTTCGCGACTGGCTGGCGGCCAACCTGACCGGCGAGTTCGCCGGGCTGCGCGGAGCCGGCGGTCCTGGCCGGGAACAAGAGGCGTTCGACGAGCGGCTGGCCTGGGACCGGCGCCTGTCGGCGGCCGGCTGGGCGACGCTGAGCTGGCCCGCCGAGCACGGCGGGCGCGGCGCGACGATCAGCCAGCAGATGATCTTCCACGAGGAGTACGCCAGGGCTGACGCGCCGGCCAGGGTCAGCCACCTGGGCGAGCAGCTGCTCGGCCCCACCCTGATCGCCTTCGGCACGCCGGAGCAGCGGCGCCGTTTCCTGCCGGCCATCGCATCGGTGACCGAGCTGTGGTGCCAGGGATTCTCCGAGCCCGGTGCCGGCTCTGACCTGGCATCGATCGCCACGGCCGGGAGGCTGGCCGGTGGCCACTGGGAAGTCACCGGCCAGAAGGTCTGGACATCACTGGCGCACGTCGCCGACTGGTGCTTCGTGCTGGCCAGGACTGAGCCGGGTTCGCGGCGCAGCAGCGGCCTGTCGATGCTGCTTGTGCCGATGCGCCAGCCTGGGGTCACGGTCCGGCCGATCCGCCAGCTGACCGGCACCAGCGAGTTCAACGAGGTCTTCTTCGACGGTGCCAGAACCGACGCTGACCTCGTGCTCGGCGAGCCAGGAGAGGGCTGGAAGGTGGCGAGGTACCTGCTCGGAGTCGAGCGCGGCGCGGCGACCTTCGGCCAGCAGATCCAGTTCCGGCGGGAGTTCGACGACATCGTGGCCCGAGCCAGGCGGGGGCGCTCCGATCCGGCGCTGCGCGAGAAGATCGCCCGGGCCTGGGTGGGACTGGAGGTACTCCGCGCCTGCGCGGTCGACACCCTCGCCGCGGCTGACCGGCCCGGGGCCGGCACTGGCGCGGAAGCTTCCGTTATGAAAGTGCTCTGGGCTCGGTGGCACAAGGCCCTCGGGGAGCTGGCCATGGAGGTGGCGGGGGCGCGCGCGCTGGTCGCCAGGGCCGAGCCGTACGAGCTCGACGCGTGGCAGCGGCTCTACCTGTTCAGCCGGGCTGACACGATCTACGGCGGGTCGGACGAGATTCAGCTGGGCATCATCGCCGGCCGCGCGCTCGGGCTGCCGCCCGAGCCGTCTCCGAGTCCGGCGCCGGCTCAGGCCCCGGCGCAGGGCCGGGCATGACGACCGGCGCGCCGCCCGGCGCCCCTGCGGCCCCGCCTCCTGGCCGGGACCTGCTGGCCGGCAAGATCGTCGTGCTGACCGCCGCGGCGGGGACCGGGATCGGCGGTGCCGCCGCGCGACGCTGCCTGGAGGAGGGGGCGAGCCTCGCGCTCAGCGACGCGCACGCCACCAGGCTGGCCGCCAGCCACGCGGAGCTAGCCGGGCGCTACGGCGCCGACCGGGTCTGGTCGCTGCCCTGCGACGTCACCAGCGAGGAGCAGGTCCAGGCCCTGATCGGCGGAACGGTGCAGCGGTACGGCCGGATCGACGTCATGATCAACAATGCGGGCCTCGGCGGGACCGCCTCGGTACTCGAGATGACCGATGAGCAGTGGTCGCGCGTGCTCGACGTCACGCTGACGGGCACGCTGCGCTGCACCCGGGCCGCGCTGCGCCAGCTGGTCGCCCAGGGCGGCGGGGGCGCGGTCGTCAACAACGCTTCGGTGCTCGGCTGGCGGGCCCAGCCCGGTCAGGCCCACTATGCCGCCGCGAAGGCCGGCGTGATGGCGCTGACCAGGTGCGCCGCGATGGACGTGGCCGAGCACGGGATCCGGGTGAACGCCGTGTCGCCGAGCCTGGCGATGCACCCGTTCCTGGCCAAGGTGATGAGCGAGGACGTGCTGGACGAGCTGGTCACGAAGGAGGCGTTCGGCCGGTCGGCGGAACCGTGGGAGGTAGCGAATGTCATGGTCTTCCTGGCCAGTGACTACGCCTCGTACCTGACCGGCGAGGTCATCTCGGTCAGCAGCCAGCATCCGTAACGCGGCCGGCATAACCTGATCCCGGGGCCGGGCTTCTTCAGCAGGGAGTTCGACAGACCACCCTGGCCGGCGACCGCTCGGCGGACTTCTACGCGCCGTCGGCCGATCCCGCTGTCGTCAGTTACGACGAGGCCCACAAGGGCGTGGCGCCGGCCACCGACCTCGCGACGCTTGCCGCGACCTGGGCGCTGTCGGCCGGGCTCAACGTCTCGGACAGCATTACCGCGCCCGTGCTCGTCGTGATCGGGGCACAAGACGCCATCTTCTGTACCGCTCCGCCAGTCCTCGACTGCCCGCAGCCGGGCGTTCTGCTCGCCACTGAACAGCCATACTATTCGTCATCCTCCAGCTTGAGCGTCGACGTGATTGCCGATACCGGCCACGACATCGCGCTGCATCCGTCGGCCGAT
>JADGPC010000039.1 GCA_017882645.1 Streptosporangiales bacterium
CATCTATCAGCCCGTTGCGTCCGGGCTCAGCGACGTGCGGATCCTCAAGGAGGTGGCCGATGCCCTACGCAGACTCTGATCCGACCGACGACCGCTCGCCCGTTCCGGTCGCGATCAAGATCCTGGTTGCGGGAGGATTCGGCGTCGGCAAGACCACGCTGGTCGGCGCGGTCAGCGAGGTGCGCCCGCTGCGCACCGAGGAGGAGATGAGCGAGCCAAGTTCCCTCGTCGATCAGCTGGAGGGCGTCGAGCGCAAGACCACCACGACGGTCGCGATGGACTTCGGCCGCATCTCGATCAGCGATGATCTCGTTGTCTACCTGTTCGGTACGCCCGGCCAGAAGCGATTCTGGTTCATGTGGGACGAGCTCGCCTACGGCGCGCTCGGCGCCGTCGTGATGGCCGATACCCGGCGGCTCGCCGACTGCTTTCCCTCGATCGACTACTTCGAGCGCAACGGCATGCCGTTCGTGGTCGCGGTGAACTGCTTCGAAGACGCGCGCCGTTACCCGTCGGAGACGATGCGGTCGGCGCTGAACCTCACCGACGACGTTCCTCTCCTGCTCTGCGACGCCCGCCAGCGCTCGTCAAGCCGCGACGTGCTCGTCGCGCTGGTCGAGCACGCCGTTGCCAGGCTGAGCAGCGGCCGGCCCG
Organism: Streptosporangiales bacterium; assembly: GCA_017882645.1. GTDB lineage: Bacteria > Actinomycetota > Actinomycetes > Streptosporangiales > Streptosporangiaceae > Chersky-822. The sequence goes on from JADGPC010000039.1 coordinate 655, forward strand.
TCACGCCCGCCAGATAAGGACCAGGCCGCAGTCGTCCGTCGCGCCCGCGCTGTCCTGCATCGCCTGCACCACGCGAGCCGCACCTCCCGTGAATCCGCCGGTGACGAGCTGGTCCGCCTCGCCCAGCAGCCGGTCGATCCCGACATCGATATCCCGCCCGGGCACTTCGACTAGCCCGTCGGTGTAGAGCATCAGCGCGTCCCCCGGCCGCAGCATGCCGTGCTCGGCCCCTTCGCGCAGGTCGGGCACTACGCCAAGGACGATGCCGCGCGCCTGGGTCAGCCGCCACTGCCCGCTTCCGCCCTCGAAGTGGGCCGCGGGCGGGTGCCCGGCTGAGCTGATCACGTAGGCGCCGGTAGTCAGGTCGAGCGCAAGGTGCACGGCCGTGACGAAACCCTCGGAGCGCTCGGCCCGGCGCAGGTAGGCGTTGCAGGCCGACAGGAACTCCGACGCCGGCACCGAGCCGAGCAGGCCGCCGAATGCGCCGGACAGCAGCAGCGCCCTGGTTCCGGCGTCGATGCCCTTGCCGGAGACATCCACGACGGAGACCTCGAGCGTCTTGCCGTCGCACGTCGAGACGACGAAATCCCCGCCGAATGAGGCTCCGCCAGCGGGCCTCAGTATCCACTCAGCGCCCCACCCTTCCGGCAGGCTGGGCAGCGCGCTCTGCGCCCGGATCCGGTCCCGTAGCTCGACGAGCATCTGATCACCGCGCAGGCCGAGCAGGCCGAGCTTGGCCCGGGTCTGGGCCAGCAGGAAGGCGAACAGGGCCGTGATCGCGATGGTCGCGACGATGCCGAAGCCCGTCCGCGCGTCGAGCGCCACGTCGTAGCCGATCATCGCGGCCACGATCGCGTAGAGGATCAGCAGTGCGCGCGGCCAGAGCAGCAGGCCGCCGGCCAGGATCGGCAAGATCATCAGTCCCGGCGAGAACCATGACGCCGAAACCCGGACGGCGGCGATGCCGATGCCCACCACGGCCAGCGCGAGAACGAACGCCATCCGGCGGTTCCGCGTGATGAACTGCCGCCTGATGAGGCCGCGGGACGACTGCACAGCGGCCTGCATCGTCGACCAGGGCCGACGGCCGGAACTCGAAACCATGATGGCGAAACTGTACCGGTTCCTGACCCGTCCGCCAGAGCACAGGACCCTTACCTGCACTGGACCGGCGATAAAGATGTGGCACGACCGGCCGGTCATAGGGTACGACTGCGAGCATGGACGTCAGCTATCCGATCCGGCCCGTCGGCAATGCCGAGCTGCCCGCGTTCGGCCAGGTTTCCGACCACGCCTTCAACTCCAGCATTGCGCCGGCCAAGATGCTCGAGTTCGACCTGCTGGTCATCGAGCCCGAGCGCACGCTGGTCGCCTTTGACGGTGACCGGGCCGTGGGCACGACTCTGGCCTTCTCGTTCGGGCTGACCGTGCCCGGCGGCGACGCCGTGGGGGCGGCCGGGATCAGCGGCGTGAGCGTGCTGCCAACACACCGCAGGCGGGGCATCCTCTCCGCACTGATGCGCCGCCAGCTGGCCGACATCGCCGCCGGCAGTGAGCCGGTCGCCGCGCTCTTTGCCTCCGAGTCGGCGATTTACGGCCGATATGGCTACGGAGCTGCCGCGGACCAGCATGCCTTCACCTTCAACCGCGGTGACGGCCGCCTGCGCCCGCTCCCAGCCAGGGCAGGCCATCCCGCTGAGACGCCGACGCTCAGGCTCGCCGAGCCCAAGTCAGCGGTAGCGGAGATGAAGGCGGTCTACGAGGCCGTTCGCCCGACTCGGCCCGGCATGCTGACCAGGCACGACGGCTGGTGGGAGTCCAGTGTGGCCGATCCGGAGTCGCTGCGTCAGGGCAACAGCCCCCTGCGCTGCGTGATCGCCGAGGATCAGTCCGGCCCGCGGGGTTACGCGCTGTACGCCGCCAAGCCCGACTGGGGCCGCGATGGCATGCCGGCGCAGGTGCTCTTCGTTCGCGAGCTGTTCTGGACCGATCCGTCCGCGGCGGCCGCATTGTGGGCCGACCTTCTCTCCAGGGACCTGGTGACCGAGGTCAGGACGCGGATGAGACCAGCCGATGACCCGATACAGCACCTGCTCGCCGACCCGCGCCGGACCCGGACCCGGGTCTCCGACGGGCTCTGGATCAGGATCATCGACCTGCCGGAGGCCATGGCGCGGCGCCGGTATTCGTGCTCCGTGGACCTGGTGATCGAGGTCGCTGATTCGCTGCTGCCGGCGAACGAGGGACGCTGGCGGCTGGTAGCCGGCGGCCTCGCCGACGACTCGAAGCCGGCCTGCGAGCGCACGAGCGCTGACGCCGACATCACGCTGCCGGTTGCCGCCCTCGGTGCCGCCTACCTGGGCGGGACGAGGCTGGGCGGGCTCCAGGCAGCCGGCCAGGTAGCCGAGCATCGCCCCGGTGCGCTGGCCGAGCTCTCGGCGGCGATGTGGTGGGACCCGGCCCCCTGGTCCCCCATGATGTTCTGACACTGGCATTCATCTCGCCGACCGTCCGGGCCGGTGCCGTCAGAACAGCAGCGCCTTGACTTCGAGGAACTCCTCGAGGCCGTGGACGCCCAGTTCCCGGCCGTATCCGGACTGGCCGAACCCGCCGAACGGCGCCGCGACGTTGAACGCGCCGCCGTTGATCTCCACCTGACCGGCCCGCAGCCGGCTGGCTATCCGGACCGCATGTTCCTGGTCGGCTGACCAGACGGCGCCGGCCAGTCCGTACGGCGTGCCGTTGGCAATGGCCACCGCCTCGTCCTCGGTCTCGTACGCCAGGATCACCAGGACCGGCCCGAAGATCTCCTCGCGGGCGATGGTCATCTCGGGCGTGACGCTGGCGAAGACCGTCGGCCGCACATAGCTGCCGGCCTCCAGCCCAGGCAGCGGGTCGGTTCCGCCGGCCACGATCCTGGCGCCCTCGGCGACACCGCGCTCGATGTAGCCGACGACGCGGTCGCGCTGCGCCGACGAAGCCAGCGGGCCGAGCCTGGTTCCCTCGGCCAGCGGGTCGCCGACCACGTACCGCTCCGCGTTCTTGGCCGCGAGGTCCACGGCCTCGTCGTAGTTACCGGCCGCTACGAGCATTCTGGTCAGGGCATTACAGGTCTGGCCGGAATTGACAAAGGCCTTAGCGACCCCCACCTTCACGGCGGTGGCCAGATCCGCGTCGGGCAGGATGACATTGGCCGACTTCCCGCCAAGCTCGAGCGTGACCCGCTTGATGGTGGCCGCGGCAACCTCAGCGACCCGGCGCCCGGCCTGGACCGATCCGGTGAACGACACCAGGTCGACATCCGGATGGCTGGCCATCGCCTCGCCGGTGACCTTCCCCGTTCCGCTGACCAGGTTGAAGACCCCAGCGGGCAGCCCGCTCTCGTGGAAAATGTCGGCCAGTTCGTAGGCCGCGAGCGGCGCTACCTCGCTCGGCTTCAGCACCACCGTGCACCCGGCCGCCAGCGCAGCGGCGACCTTGGCCACAACCTGATGCAGCGGATAGTTCCACGGCGTGATCGCGCCCACCACGCCCGCGGGTTCGCGGACGACGAGTGCGTTGCCGATCCGCTCGCCGCCGAAGTCGTAGCTGGCGAGTAGTTCGACGTAGCTGGCCAGGACGGCCAGTGGCGTGCCGACCTGGACCTTGCGCGCGAAGACCAGCGGCGAGCCCATGTCCGCCGTGATGACGGCGGCCACCTGGTCGGCCCGCTCCTCCAGCAGCTGCCTGGCGGCGTCCAGTCGCTGCGCCCGCTCCGCTACGGGCGTCGTCGACCAGC
>JADGPC010000295.1 GCA_017882645.1 Streptosporangiales bacterium
CGCGGCGAGCATCGACAGTCCGAGGATCTCCCGGTCGTCGGCGTTGGCCGGCGGCGGCCCGAGCCCGAGCACGACGATCAGGTACACGGCCGAGACAACCAGGCTGAAGCCGGACATCGCGAGTACGTGCACCAGTACCCGGCCGCCGTGCGGGCCGAGCTGGCGGCTGCCGCCCGCCACCAGGCTGAGCGGGACGGCGACGGTCGCGGCCGCCGCCACCGCCGCCACCGCACCGGGCCAGTCGAGCAGGACGTGCAGTACAACGCCGAACAGGGCCACATCCGCGGCCAGCACCAGCCCGATGGCGAGCCACTGGAGTCGCTGGCGGTCCCTCGCTCCGGCCCGCGCGTACTTGCGGCGTGCGACCGGCATCGCGCCGGCCAGTACGGCCGCCCAGACCAGCGCGGTGGCCATAACCGGGACGGTGGTTCCGGTCAGTGCCAGGACCAGGCCGGCCCCAGCCGCGGCCAGGTAGGCGACGGCGATCGCGGCCCGCGTCGCCTGCCCGCGCAGCCGCCCGTCAGGAAAGGCCAGCAGGACGTGGCACGACACGGCGATGAGCAGGGTCACCGCGAGGGCGGCGACACCAGCCGCCAGCCGGTGCTGGCTGGGCGGCGGCAGCTGGCCGGCCATCCTGGCCGCCGTCAGCGCGACGGCACCGGCCAGCAGGCCGCCGGCGAGCGGCCAGCGCAGCGCCGCCGCCGCCGTCCTGGTCGTGATCGCCGTCGCCAGCGCCCAGGTCAGCAGCAGGCAGATGCCGACGATGTCCAGTGCAGAATGCCCGGTCGGCAGCGCCACCCGGGCGCTGGCCAGCGCGATAGCGGCCGCGATCGCCGGCAGCAGCACGCCGGTCGCCAGCTGGCTCCCGGCCGCGCGGTCTGGCCGGACCGCCGCGGCCTGGCTACCCATCACAGCGCCTCGACGCTGACGGCCTCGTCGTCGTCTCGGTGCTGCTGCGATCCGGACTCGAGGATCCGGCCATCGCGCATCAGCACCAGCCGGCCGGCCGCCGATGCGACTGCGGCGTCGTGGGTGACCAGCAGAATTGTCTGGCCGCCCCGGTTCAGCCGCCGCAGCAGCTCGATGACCTCGCTGCCGCCTTCGGAGTCCAGAGCACCCGTCGGCTCATCCGCCAGCAGCAGCGTCGGCTCGTTGGCCAGCGCCCTGGCGATCGCCAGCCGCTGCCGCTGGCCGCCGGACAGCACGGCGGGGACTGCCTCCGTCTTGTCGCCGATCCCGAGCAGGTCGAGCAGGTCGGCCGCTCGCGCCTCGGCGACCTTGCGCCGCCGGCCGGCGATGACCGCGGGCAGGGCTACATTCTCGAGCACCGTCATCCCGTCCAGCAGGTTGAAGAACTGGAAGATCAGTCCGATGTGCCGGCGCCGCAGCCTGGCCAGCTCGTCCTCGCTGCGGCCGGTCACCGCTTCGCCGGCGATCTCGATGACGCCCTCGTCGGCGGTATCCAGGCCTGCGGCCAGGTTGAGCAGGGTGGATTTCCCGCAGCCTGACGGCCCCATCAGAGCCACGAACTCGCCGGCCGCGATGGTCAGGTCCACGCCGCGCAGTGCGCGTACCGGCACGCCCTGCGTCTCGAAGGTCTTGCGCACGCCGCGCATGGCAAGTGCGTGCGTGGGGTCGTCGACGGCGCTCATCGTGCTCCTGTCCAGATTGCAGAGGTATGTCCGGCCTGGTCAGGCACATCAGCCTGGTCAGGCGAGTCAGACAGGTCAGGCAGGTCCGGCCGCGCGGCCGGACCCGCGATCCTGAAGGCCAGGACCGGCGTGTCGCGGCCCTTGACCTGCTGGGCGCCGAGCGGAATGGCCCGCACTGGCAGGGTTAGCGCCCTGACAGTAGATTCTGACGCGACAGTCTCGCCTTTGCCTGCCAGCTGCTGCAGCCGCTGGCTCAGATTGACGGTGTCGCCCACGAGGGTGTACTCCAGCCGCTCGGCCGAACCAAGCAGCGCGGCGGCCGCCACTCCGGTGGACAGCCCGAGCCCGAGGCCGAAGGCCGGCCGCCCGTCCTTCTCCCACCGCGCGTTGATCTCAGCCTGGAGCTCGTGCATGGCCGCAGCCGCGGCGACGGCCCGGTCCGCGTGGTCGTCCTGCGGGAACGGGGCCCCGAAGACCGCCATGACCGCATCGCCGACGAACTGCATGACGGTACCGCCCTCACCGAGAATGGCGCGGTTCATCGCCGCCCGGTGCGTGTTGAGCTGGCCGGCGAGCTGGCTCGGATCGGCGTGCTCGGCAATTGTCGAGTAGGACCTGATATCGCTCATCAGGACGGTGACCTCCACCCGCTCGGTCTCGCCGATGCCGCGGTGCTCCAGTCGGAGCTTCTCGGCCAGCCCGCCCGGGAGCAGCCGGGACAGCGTCTCGCCCTGTTCCTCGCGGTCGACGATGGCCTGGTGCAGCAGCCGGAGCCGGCGGAGCGCACCCTGGTTCCCCGCCGATACACCCTCGGCCAGCCTCACGAAGACCGCCTCGACCTCGGCGGCTACGGCTTCCGGCGGGACTCTCCTGACGGCGGCGATCGCCTTGATCGGCTTGCCCTCGGCCACCAGCCCGAGCAGTTCCTCCTCGGCCGGCAACAGCCCGCCAGGCGCCACGACGGGCCGGACGAGCGCCTCCACGATCGAGGGGTCAAGCGCCGTCCCGCCGGTGGCTACAGCCCGGATCGCGCTGGCGAGCTGGTTTCCCTCGGCCACATGATCCTTCAGCAGGTACCCGTATCCAGCCGAGCCCTCGGCTAGCAGCGAGACCGCGTACTCGGGATCCTCGAACTGAGACAGCACCACCACGCCAGTCCCCGGATGGCGCTTGCGGACCTCCTTGGCGGCGTCGATCCCCTCGCGCTGGAAGGCCGGCGGCATCCGGATGTCGGTGACCAGGACCTGCGGGCTGGTCGTCGCCGCGGCGCTGATCACCTCGTCATAGTCGGCGGCCACGCCCACGACCTTCAGGTCGGGATGCCTCTCGATCAGGGCGCGGACGCCCTCGCGCACGATCAGATTGTCGTCCGCGAGCAGGACGCTGATCGTGGCGGGCGGCGTGGCGACGTCATGATGCTCCATCTAGCAAGTTGTCGCACAGCTAGTGGCGGTGCGCCAGTGGGCAGCCACACCAGCCGAAGGTAGTGCTAGGCACACTCATGCCAGGTCGGCTAGCGCCCGCCTGCCAGGTCGGGCTCGCTCACGCCCGCAGACGCCAGCCAGCACCCTGGCGGCTGCCTGCATGCCCGGGCGAGATTGGAGGCATGCGATACGAGAGCAGCGTGACCTCACTGTCCTGGATCCCGTCGGAAGCCGTCACCGGCAGCACCCGGGTGGCCTTCGACGCCGGATTCACCCACTACGACGATCCGCCGCCCGCCCAGATCGACGACCTCGAGGCACTCCGGTCGGCGGACAGGTTCAGGTTCGCCAATGCCCTGCGCGCCTGGATCGAGGTGGACGACGCCGGGCAGATCTCCGGATCCGGCTACAGTGGCGGCGGCCTGATCGGTGACACCACGATCAGGCTCGGCGGCCTGCGGCACGTCTTCCAGAACGCCCTGCTACCCGACCTGCGCCGCGAGCCTGAGCTGGGCGACGGCTGGGTGCGCTTCACCCAGACCGTGGGCGGACGGACCAGCCTCCCCGCGCCGCGCCCGGTCCGGCACCGGCCCTATGTCCAGTGGCAGGCGCCCCTGGTGTGGACCACGCTGTCGCTCACCTTGCACGCCGACGGCCGCGCGGAGTCCGCGATGACCGGGGCGAGCCGGTTCCCCCGGCACTGGCTCTACGATGCCGCGGGCCGGCTGACGCACAAGTCCGGCCTGACGGACTACTCCAACTGGATGGCCAAGTCCTTCGGCCCGCACACACCGTGGGGCGATCAGGACTCCGAGGCTCTGGTCACGGCGGTGGAGACCGCACTTGAGCACTCGCTGTCCGTCCAGCTGATGCACGGCTCGGCCAGGCCGCGGATCGACCAGGTGGCGGCGGGAAGCGCGCTGGTCAGCCAGGGGGACAGCGGATCGGAGATCTACCTGGTGCTGGACGGCGTGGTGCGGGTGGAGCATGACGGGGAGTGGTTCGCCGAGTACGGGCCAGGCGCGCTGCTCGGCGAGCGGGCGCACCTGGAGGGCGGCGTCCGCACCTCGACCCTGGTCGCCGTCACGCCGTGCCGGGTGGCCTCGGTCGAGGCCGCGCAACTTGACCAGCAGGCCCTGGTCGAGCTGTCCGCCGGCCACCGGCGCGAAGAAACCGGCCAGCACTGAGATGCGCGTTCACCTGTGCGGCGTCCGCGGGTCCACGCCGTCGCCCGGCCGGGAATTCCTCCGGTACGGCGGCCACACCTCGTGCATCGCGATCGCCCACGACGGCTCCGCCCGGCCGGCGTTGATCCTGGACGCCGGCACCGGCCTGCGACGGGTCACCGGGCTGCTGGCCGGCGAGCCGTTCGCCGGCACGATCCTGCTGACGCACCTGCACTGGGACCACGTCCAGGGGCTTCCCTTCTTCAGCGCCGGCGACCGCGACGACGCCAGGGTCACGCTGCTGCTGCCGGCCCAGCCGGACGGCGCGTCCGCGCTCGAGGTGCTGTCGCGCGGGATGTCCCCGCCGCAGTTCCCGATCACGCCGGACGGCCTGCGCGGGCACTGGACGTTCGGCGCGATCGAGCCGGGGCCGGTCAAGGCCGAGGGCTTCACCGTCGAGGCACGGGAGATCCCGCACAAGGGCGGCCGCACGTTCGGCTACCGGGTCAGCGACGGTCACAGCGTGCTGGCCTATCTGCCCGACCACTGCCCGACGGCGCTCGGCCCCGGCCAGGACGGGTGGGGCGAGTACCACCAGGCCGCGCTCGACCTGGCCGCCGGCGCGGACCTGCTGATTCACGACGCGTTCCTGCTGCCCGACGAGCTGGCCGCGTTGGCCTCGTTCGGGCACGCCGCGGCCGACTACGCCGTGGCGCTCGGCCGCCTGGCCGGAGTCCGCCAGGTCCTGCTGGCCCACCACAAGCCCGACCGGACCGACGCCGAACTCGACTCGCTCGCCGCCCGGCTGTCGACGGCGAGCCCGCATGCCGTCGTCGCCGCCGAGGGCGAGACACTCGACCTATGACTGCTGATGCGATCGTCGTGGGCTCAGGACCGAACGGGCTCGCGGCGGCGGTCACCCTGGCCAGGGCGGGCCTGAACGTGCGCGTCCTCGAGGGTGCGGACACGCCAGGGGGGGGCTGCCGCACCGCCGAGCTCGCGCTGCCGGGCTTCCGCCACGACGTGTGCTCGGCCGTCCACCCGCTGGCGGCGGCCTCGCCGTTCTTCACCGAGCTTGACCTGGCCGCGCTCGGCGTGACCCTGTGTACCCCGAAGATCGCGTTCGCGCACCCCCTTGACGGCGGCCGGGCTGCCTGGCTGGCAGGCTCGGTGGACGAGACGGCCGGCGGCCTCGGCGCGGACGGCCGTGCTTACCGGCGGCTGCTCGAGCCGCTGGTGCGCGACGCGTCGCTGACGCTGCCTGACATCCTCTCGCCGCTGCGCTCAGTTCCAGGCCATCCGCTGGCCATGGCCAGATTCGGCCTGCACGGCCTGCCGCCGGCCAGCCTGCTGGCTCGCCGGTTCAGGACCGACGAGGCGAGGGCGCTGCTGGCCGGCGCGGCCGCGCACAGCATGCTGCGGCTGACGTCGCCGCTCACCGGCGCGTTCGGCCTGACCCTGATGATGACCGCGCACGCCGTGGGCTGGCCGGTCGTCGAGGGCGGCAGCGCCAGGCTCGCCGATGCCCTGGTCGCCGAGGTCGCTTCCCTGGGCGGCGAGGTGGAAGTCGGCCGCTGGGTGACATCGCTCGGCGAGCTGCCGAGGGCGAAGGCTGTCCTGCTCGATGTCACGCCCCGCCAGCTGGCGGCGCTCGCCGGCGCCCGCCTGACCGCCAGGCAGCGGGGATCGCTCGAGCGGTACCGGTATGGCGCCGGGGTCTGCAAGGTGGACTGGGCGCTCAGCGGCCCGGTGCCCTGGGCCGCCGCCGCCTGCCGGGAAGCCGGAACCGTGCACATCGGCGGCACGTTCGCCGAAGTCGCGCGCAGCGAGGCTGACGTCAGCGCCGGCCGCCACCCGGAACGCCCCTTCTGCCTCGTCTCCCAGCCCGGGGTCGTGGATCCGACCCGGGCTCCGGCCGGGCAGCACACCCTGTGGGGCTACTGTCACGTCCCGCCCGGATCGACGGTCGACATGTCGGCCCGGATCGAGGCCCAGATCGAACGGTTCGCGCCCGGCTTCGCCGATCTCGTGCTGGCCAGGTCGGTCCGCACCGCGGCGGACATGGAGCGCTACAACCCCAACTACGTCGGCGGCGACATCAACGGCGGCGCCGCGACCCTGCGCCAGACCTTCTTCCGGCCGGTGCCGCGCTGGAATCCGTACCGGACCGCGCTGCCCGGCGTCTACCTGTGCTCGTCCTCCACCCCGCCAGGCGGCGGCGTGCACGGCATGTGCGGCCAGGCCGCCGCCCGCACCGCCCTCGCCGACCTGGCCGGCCCGGCGGGCCAGCTCGCGGGCTAGGTGGCCGCGCGCTGGGCGGCGATCAGGTCGCGGTACCAGGAGAACGAGGCCTTCGGGATCCGCTTCTGCGTCTCGAAGTCCGTGTAGACCAGCCCGAACCGCTGGTGGTAGCCCTCGGACCACTCGAAGTTGGAAGGTCAGGGGCCTGGGGCTACCGAGATGAACGAGCCGGGTAGCACACGCCGCCACGCCGCCAGTGTTGCTTGCCTGATTGACATCCTCGTAGGTGTAGGTGTCGCCGTGACTGTCCGTGCTGCCCGCGTTGTAGTTGTCACCGGCTGCATGCCTGAATCTGATCCGTCGTCCGGCCGGTCCGGAGTCACTGCTGTGCCCCGGTGGGCGCGGCGGTGTGACCTGATAAGGAGCCTCGTGACGGTCGGCGTGGATACCCACACCGACGTGCACTGCCTCAAGCGCTACATCGCCCGCGAGATCTATCCCCGCCTGCTGAGCCCTCCGAGGCTCGTAGGGCGGCAGCGGTGAGAAGATCGGCTGGATGCAGCCGTCTGAGATACAGCGCGCGCTGGCTGCGGCCATGTCGATCGCCTCAGCGCTTGGCCTGCCCGTCGATGACGTGATCGTTCTTCACGATTCGAACAAGCTCACTGTGCGCCTGCTGCCTTGTGACATCGTTGCCCGCGTCGCGCCAATAGCGCATCAGGTCGCACAGTTCGAGATCGGGCTTGCCCGGCGGCTCGCCGAAACCCAGAGCCCGGTGGCTGCTCTGGACCCCCGAGCAGAGCCGCGAGTCTATGAGCGTGATGGCTTCGTCGTCACGCTGTGGACATACTACGAACCTGTGGCACCTCGGGGTGTCTCACCAGCCGACTACGCGAATGCGCTCGAGCGACTGCATGCCAGCATGCGCCAGCTCGATGTCAGGACACCGCACTTCACCGATCGAGTGGAAGAGGCTCAGCGCCTTGCGGAGAGCAGTAACCTCACTCCGGATC
>JADGPC010000296.1 GCA_017882645.1 Streptosporangiales bacterium
CAAGAGCGAGCCTCGCTCGGGGAAGGACGGTGCCCGAGTCCATACACCGTCTGTTCGAACATCAACTCAGCGACACTGCCAGTATCAGCAAGCGCGGCCAGGCTGGCGGCCGAGCGGCGGATCAATGCCAACGGACAGGCTCCCGCGCACACGAAAGAATCGCGCGGGTAGGGGCATATCCGGCTCGGCCAGTTGTCCTAGCGCGGAAGCCCGTCGGGCCGCAGTTTCGGCAATCCTAACCGGGATGTTCGACGGCCCTTAACGCTGGCGGGTCATCGCGGGCGGGTCGTCAAAGCTTGTCGGGGCGATCTTCGGCTCGATCAGGGCAGCCCGGCACTGGCTACGATCGAGGACATGATTCGGTCTGATGACGCTGAGGAGATCGCCGGCCGGATGGCGGCGGAGTCGATCGCGGCCGGCGATCCGACCGGGTGGTTCGAACGGCTCTACGCGGCGGCCGAGGCGGGCGAGACGGCGGTGCCGTGGGACCGGGGCGAGCCGAGCCGCTTCTTCACCCAGTGGGCGGTGACCCGTGCGCGGGCTGGCGCCGGCCAGCGCGCAGTGGTTGTCGGCTGCGGGCTCGGCGACGACGCGGAGTTCGTCGCTGGCTTCGGCTTCGAGACGGTTGCCTTCGACATCTCGCCAACCGCGATCGCCACCGCGCGCCGCCGGTTTCCCGGGTCTGCCGTGCGGTACCAGACCGCCGATCTGCTCGACCCGCCGCCGGAGTGGCACCAGGCCTACGACCTGGTGGTCGAGAGCCTGATCCTGCAGGCGCTGCCCGATCCGCCCCGGCGCGACGCCATTGCCAGGCTTGGCGGCCTGGTCGCGCCGGGCGGAACCCTGATCGTCATCGCCCGGGCCCGTGAGCCGGAGCAGGCCGTCCATGGTCCGCCGTGGGCGCTGACCCGGGCGGAAATCGATGCCCTCGGCGGCGGCGGCCTGGAGCCGGTCACGATCGAGGATCTGACCGACTCGCAGATGCCGTGGCCGCGCCGGTGGCGCGCCGAGTTCCGCCGTCCGCTGCCCGGTTCAGCGCGGACCTAGTCGCCCCGCTGGTCGCGGGCTCCGCGCGTCGTGATCACCGCTTTCCCGGCGATGAAAGGTACCAGGTAGCTGACCGGGCCAGCCCAGGCCATGGCGCCGCCGGCGGCGGCCGGCGCGCTCGGGCTCGCCGAGCGGGCTTGCGCTGGTGATAGTGATGACCGCTGCGGGCGCGGCCTCGAGCACCAGCGGGCGCTGCAGCGCGCCGTAGGTGTCCCAGTGCCCGATGAGCGCCAGCCTCAGCTCGACTGCCCGCCCTGGTCGAATCCGTTCGGCGATCCGGGGTGTCGGTCGAGCTGTCCGTGCCGACCGCGCTAGATCAGGTGCCGTCCGGAGTCGGGCTGTGCGCGTACCGGATCGTGCAGGAATCGCTGGCCAACGCCAGCGCTGATCGCCGACTTCGCCCGGCGCCCGCGCGAGGCCCCGCCCTTCCCGGCCACGCTCGGCGCGCTCACCCACCGCGAGACCGAGGTGCTGGGCCTGATCGCCCGCGGCCTGTCCAATGCCGAGATCAGCGGCACCCTGGTCATCGCCGAGCAGACGACCAAGACGTATGTCGGGCGCATCCTGGCCAAGCTTGACCTGCGTGACCGGGCCCAGGCCGTCGTCCTGGCCTACGAGACCGGCCTGGTGACGCCGGGCGGATCAGGCGCCCCTCGGTAAGACAGGACACCCGCTACGGAGTCCGACTCGTCATGATCCGGCCCGGCCGGCTCGGCGGGGAGCTTGCGGATCTCGTCGTCAGCCCGGACGATGCCGGAAACGACGATCTTGGCGTTCAGGCCACGCAGCCGCAGCTCGCGGCCAATCCTGGAATTGACGAACCGCAGGGCGTCATCGCCGAAGCGGGCGGCGAACTTGGCGCAGCCAAGGTGCGGCTGGCTGGTGACCTCGATGACGGCCGTTCCCAGGGCCAGGCGGGTGCCGGGCGGCAGGTTGGCGACGCTGAGGTCGAGGTCAGCGTAGAGCTGGTCACCGGCCAGCTGACGCCGGTCCTGGTACCGGGCGACGAGCAGCGCGGCCCGGGAGTTCATCACGGTGAGCTGCATATCCGGATGCGGCGAGCGATCCGCCGTGCGCGTGCTGCTACGAAAACGCCAGGTGTCGCCAACGAGCCCGGCTTGCGTGTCGAGTGCGGCTTCGGCGAGTACTTCCCGCTCGTCCACGGCCGGGCGGCGCACGATCAGCTTGACCGTGCCGCAATCTTGGGGGGAGCGCCGCACATCGTGGAGGCCCGCTTCGAGCAGGTCGGTGCTGAGATGATCCACCTGGCCATGATGTCCTGACCAGGACTCCCGGGGCGAATCCTTTCTTCGTCCCGGGAGGACTGTCCGCTGCAGGCTCGCTCCGGGTCCTGGCCGGCGGACGCTGGTCGTCAGCGTGGCTTGCTGATCATGATGGCGCCTTCGATCGTGCCGTGGCTGCCCTGCTGGCAGGCGGCCGCGAGCAGGACGCCGTGGGTCCTTGGCACGCCATCCATCATCGACGGCCCGATGCTGGCGTACAGCGCGTGACTGCAGCCCACGGGGCTCCACTCGACGGGTCCGATGCCTGGCCAGTACAGGTTCAGTCCAAGCCTGATCCCGTTCAGCCCGTCGGGCGCTTCGGGATACCCAACCGGGGCCGGCAGGCTGCTCAGTCGCCGTTCTTCGAGTTGGTGCCAGGTGCTGGCGCCGCGGTACAGGACCACTGCGTGACCGTGCACGTGCTTCGATCCGCCGGCGACGATCCACGTTTCACCCGAGGCGGAGGCCGCCAGTTCCGGATCCCTGACCAGGAAGGCACGGGGCAGGCGGATCCGGTGCCACGCATGGCCGTTCCAGCGGTAGGTCGCCAGATGGCCCAGGGCGTTTCGGTTGGAGCTCGTGGTGGTGAGGCCGGCGGCCCAGAGATTCTGGTCAGACGATCCGGCCACGCCCATGTCCGTGCTCAGCATGGGGAGCGTGTAAGTGTGCCATTCCTGGCCGTCCCAGTGCCATGAAGTTGTAGTCCAGCCCCGCGCCCGCGTCCAGGTCGCGAAGTAGGATAGCCATACGTCAGTAGGGCCCAGGACCACGGGGTTGTCGGGAGCTCCGGCCGGGATCGGGAGGGCGGGGAGCCAGTGTGTGCCATCCCAGCGCAAGGCCTCGAGGGCATGGGTGCCGTCCGAGCCGAAGACCCAGACGTTATGGGCAGATGATGCCCGGACCGATACGGGCACGAACGTCCGGTCATGAAAGGGCATGACCTTCCATACTGTGCCGGTCCAATGCACGGCGTAAGCCCTGGGCGCGCCGCTGTCAGCGACTCCAACAGCCCACTGATCGGTCTGGCTGGTGGCCTCTACGCTAACCAGGGTATTTGAGTACGGCAACGTGGCCTGGAAGACCTCATGCCAGATCGCCGGGGTGGTCGTGGCATTCGCCGCCGGGATGGAGCCGATCACCGAAATGAGCGCTGCGCTGGCCGCTGCGGCTAGCGGGCGCCGCAGTGCCGATATCCGGATATTCACGACCGGCACGGTACACGGGCGCGCAGGTCGCGGAGCGCTTCGGGGCCAGGGCCGACCTTCTTGAGGTCCTTCTTGAACGTGCGCAGGGCGCGGTCCGGTCGAGCGACCGGAGGCTGTCGACGATCGAGGCGCGGGTGCCGCCGGGCAGGCCTTCGATGGCGCCGAGCATGGCGATCACGTCGAACGCGAGGTCGAAGGCCCAGATCTCCTCGGGCGGTACACCTGAAGGTTCTCGTCGAAGCTGTCCTTGAGCAGGCCGGCGTCGCGGACGCGGACCCCGGCGGCGCTCACGGCGGTGCTCAGCTGCCGGATCTTCTGGCGAAGCCCGGGTTCCGCGCTGACGTGCGCCTGCACGGCGTGCTCGTGGGTCAGACTCCATGTGACGCTCCGCGGATCGCGGCCGGCGGCCGGGAACCACTGCCCGCGCGAGATGATGACGATCATGAATGCGGTGGTGGTGCTGGCCCTGGTCCTGGCTGTCGTGGCGCTGCCGCCTGCGGTCTGCCGTGCGCTGGGAGGCCAGCCGCCAGACCCGGTGCCGAAGCTCGCAGCGCTCGCTCCGGCTGCGACGTTGCCAGCAGTTGCCGCGGTGGCAGTCGCCGCAGCCTATGCCTGGTGGCTGGCGATCTTGCTGGCTGTTCCCGCTGTGACGCTGGTGAGCTGGCAAGTGCCTCCGCCGAGACGGGCTAGGGCCACCGCCACCCAGCTCCAGCGCGGGCGCGATGACCGGCCGCCAAGCCTGCGGTTGCTGACCCTCAATGTTGAGGGCGGCAAGGCCAGCGCCGGATCAGTTGTGCAGTGCCTGCGCGGGAACCGTGTCGATGTGCTTGCCGTTCAGGAGCTGACCCCGGGCCTGGCTCGCCAGCTGGCCGAGGCCGGCCTCGGCGGCCTGCTGCCGTTCAGCGAGCTGGACGCGCGGCCTAGATACGCCGGGGCGGGGATCTGGTCGCGCTGGCCGCTGCAGCCGCTGCCGCCCGTTCCCGGCCTCGTCTGCGCGGCACCGCGGGCCGTTGTCAGCGCCGGCGGGCAGCCGGTGACGGTCACGGCGGTGCACCTGATGCCCCCCATGCGCCACCGGGGACGCCGGTGGCAAGCCGAGCTCGGCCTGCTTCGGTCAGCTCTGACGGAGGTGGCGGGAGCCCAGCTGGTAGCCGGCGACTTCAACGCGACCAGGGACCATCGCCCTTTCCGGCAGTTCCTGGCGGACGGCTTCGTCGACTGCGCCGATGCGGCGCAGCGACGTCGCTGGCCTGCTTTCACCTGGCCGTCAATGCGGCGATGCCGCCCGGTGATGCGCCTGGACCACGTGCTGGCCTCACGGACTCGGTTCGTCGTTCGAGAGTCGCGGACCATCCGCATACCGGGCACCGATCACCGTGGCGTCCTGGCTGTCGTCGAGCTGACCGGACCGGCCGGGTTACAGTGAGAACAGAAATCTCAACCGGAGGGACGGCCTTGACGACGTCGACTGATACCGCGACTCCGGCGCCGTGCTACGCGAGCCCGGTCGATTACGACACTTATGGTCACTACGGTCCAGGCCGCGGCTTCAACCAGGGTCAGGCGTTCCAGCGTCCGCGCTACCGGTTCCAGGGCCGGATCACCGCCGACGGCTCGAGCGGGTACCGCGCCGAACCAGGCCGCTACCACCTGTACATCTCCTGGGGCTGCCCGTGGGCCCAGCGCACCGCCATCGTGCGGCAGCTGAAGCGGCTGGCCGGGGTGGTATCGCTGTCGTATGTCGATGACACCCGTGACGGGCGCGGCTGGGCTTTCCGCGAGCGGCGCGGCCCGGATCCGGTCAACCGCTTCACTTTGCTGGCGGAGGCCTATGAGGCGACCGAGCCCGGCTATGACGGGCACGTCTCCGTCCCCGTGCTGTGGGACCGGACGACGAGCCAGATCGTGAGCAACAATTTCCCCGACATCACGATCGATCTCGGCGCCGCGTTCGAGGCATGGGCCGACACATCGGTTCAGCTCTATCCCGAGTCACTTCGGCCCGAGATCGACGCCCTGAACGACCAGGTTTACGCGCAGGTCAACAATGGTCCTTACCTGGTGGCCGGAGCTACCTCCCGGGACGACTACGAAGCCCTCCGGCACCGCATGATCGCGACCATGGACGAGCTTGACCAGCGGCTCGCGGCCAGCAGGTTCTTGTTCGGCAGCCAGCTCACCGAGGCCGACGTCCGGCTGTGGCCGACGCTCGCCCGCTTCGATACCGGCTACAACCCGCTCGCCGGGGTCAGCGAGCGCCGGCTGACCGGCTTCGCGAACCTGTGGCCCTACGCCTGCGACGTCTACCAGCATCCGGCTTTCCGCGACACCACCGACTTCTCCGCCTTCG
Organism: Streptosporangiales bacterium; assembly: GCA_017882645.1. Lineage (GTDB taxonomy): Bacteria > Actinomycetota > Actinomycetes > Streptosporangiales > Streptosporangiaceae > Chersky-822. Next base: position 5,886 of record JADGPC010000296.1, read on the forward strand.
GCGGCCTGGTCCGCGGGCCCAGGCCCTCGTTCCTGTACGACGGGTCCTGGCGGATCAAGGTCGAGCCGTGCCTCGCCGACTGGGATGAGCCCTCAGGCCGGGAGACGCTCAGCTGACCCGACGTCGCTCACGAAGCGAACTTGCGGGCGGCCCGGGCCGCGGCGCATGGAGCGCACAATGGGACGTCGAGATCGCCGAGCAGTTCGGAGCTCAGCTGGCCGGTGACCACCGCGTCGAACGGCTCGCAGATGTCATGGTCAGCCGGATGAGCTCGCGGGCAGAAGCACAGGCACGGCCGCCGCGCGACGAGCTTCTCGGCGCGGTCGATCACGGCCCGGACCTCGGGACGGTTCGCCGCCTCCGCGACCGCATCGATAGCCGGCCTGATCCGCTCCATCGCATCGGTGATGGCCTGCCCGACGCGCCGGCCGACCTCCGCGAGCTTGTCGGCGAGCTCGGTGTCCTTGTTCTTGCTCACGCTCGCATCATCTCACTGCGTGCAGGTCAAGAGCCAGCCGCGAGATGCCGGGCCAGGAAGGCGAAGGCCTTCTGCAGTGCGTCGGTCCGGTTGCCGCGCTTCGCCAGGCCGTGCCCCTCGTCTCCGTAGACCACGAGCTCGCACTCGACGCCGCGGCTGAGCAGTCCGGCATGGATCTGCTCGGCCTCGCTCAGCGGCACGCGCGGGTCGTTCGCGCCATGGATGATGAAGAGCGGCGCCGTGATGTCATCGATCCTGGTCAGCGGCGACGCCGCGGTCAGGAATTCCCGGTCGCCGGCCAGCGTGCCGTACTCGCGCTCGCGGTAGGCGCGCCGGTAGGCGGACGTGTTCTCCAGGAACGTGACGAGCGACGCGATCCCGACGATGTCTACTCCCGCGGCCCAGAGTGCGGGCTGGAACGCCAGGCCGGCCAGCACCATGTAACCGCCGTAGGAGCCGCCCATCAGCGCCGCGCGAGCCTGGTCAAGGCCAAGCTCGGGCAGGTAGGCGTGGAGCGCCGCGAGATCGGCCACCGAGTCAAGCCGGCGGCGCCCGTCGTCAGCCGAGTACCACCGCTTGCCGTAGCCCGTCGAGCCCCGGACGTTCGGCACGAGCACGGTGTGCCCGGCCGCTGCCAGCGCCTGCACCTCGATCCGGAAATCATCCCGCGCCTGGCTTTCCGGACCGCCGTGCACGTGCACGACGGCGGACCCGCGGAAACTGTTTCCGGCCGCTTCCGCGGCCGGCCGGTATACCAGGCACGGGATCAGCTCGCCGTCCTCAGCCGGCACCTGGTGCCGTTCCGGGCTGGCGGCGGGCTCGCCATCGATGCGTGCTGCCGAGTGGGTCAGCATGGCCGGCCGTCCGGAAAAGCTCCGGCGCCGGTCCTCGGCGGGGCTGGCGGCGGGTTCGCTGCGCTGCCGGACCGCGAGCAGGACGTCGCTCGGCATGCTGGCGCCGCTGACCGTCATGGCGATGGCGCAGGAGTCCGGTGCCCAGACCGGCTCGGTGCGGCCGAGGCTGCCCGGGGCGGGTAGCGGCAGGTCGCACAGCCGCTCGCCGGTGGCCGTCTCGTGCACGGCCAGCGCGGACGCGCCGTCGTCGTTGCGCTCGATCAGCATGACCGATCCGTCAGGGGCGGGCCAGCCGGCCAGGTCGGCGTCCTGGTCGGCGGCCAGCCACGTCCGCTGCCCGGTGGCGAGGTCATGGCGGGCCACGGCGACGAACTCGCGGTCGCAGTTGGAGCTGAAGAACAGCGCGTCGCTGTCGGGCGACCACGCCAGGGCGTGGTTGATCGCCGGCGCGTCGGCGGGCGTGATCTCCGCCTGGTGCTCCTCGCCTGCGGGCGCGGTGAGGTCGACCAGCACGACGTGCGCGGCGTTCGCCGTCACGGCGGAGAACACGATCAGTGCCAGCCACCGGCCGTCGGGTGAGATCGCCGCCTCGCCGAACATGTGGTCGCCGAGCCGCAGCGTCCGCTCGGTGCCGTCGGCCAGATCGCGGATGACCGGGTCGAAGGCGACTCCGTTCCTGCGGTTGGTGAAGTAGCAGATCTGGCTGTGCGTGACGTCGGCGAGGAGGTGGATATACCGCGGGTCGCGCACCAGCGGCTCGAGGGAGTCAATCTCAGCCGGCCGGCCGGCGGGCGGCGGGATCGAGAGTATCGAGAGCTGGTGCAGCTCGTTGCCGCCCTCGTCGTGCGATACGATCACGGCGCGCTGGCTCGGCAGGTAGCAGCCGCTGCACGCACCGGGCAGCGCGGTCAGCCGGGTCACGCTGCCGTCGGGCAGGATCTCGATGAGCTGCATCGAGCCACTGTCGTCGCTGCCCGCGAGCACCCGGCCGGAAGTGTCCAGGTCGAAGCCGACGTACTGCCGGACATCAAGCAACATAGCCAGATTAAGTGCCATGACAGAACATTCGCATAGTCATGCCCGGGCAGTCATGCCGCATCCGAGCGGCGTGATCAGATCATCAGCCCGAGGCCGCCGTCGACGACCAGCGTCTGACCGGTGGCATAGCGCGTGGTGACGAGGGCCAGGCACGCCTCGGCGATGTCGTCCGGGGTGGCCACCCTGTGCAGCGGCGCGACCAGCTCCACGCCTGTTTTCCGCTCATGCCAGTCCTCGGTCCACGGTGTCGCCACCAGCCCGGGCGCGACGGCATTGACCCGCACCCCGTCCCCGGCGTGCTTGGCCATGATGGCGGTGAGGTGATTGAGCGCAGCCTTGGACACGGCATAGGGCAGGGAACTGCCCGTCTGCCGCACCCCGGCGAGGGAGGTGATGTTGACGATCCAGCCGTCGTCGGCGCGGCGCAGCAGCGGGAGAGCAGCCTGGCTGACCAGAAACGTCCCGATCACGTTGGTGCGCAGGACCCTCTCCCAGTGATCCACGGTCACGGCGTCGATGTCAGGCAGGGGCAC
>JADGPC010000297.1 GCA_017882645.1 Streptosporangiales bacterium
CGTCCAGACCAGCGCGGCCATCAACCCGGGCAACAGCGGCGGAGCGCTGGTGCTGCTGTCCGGGTACGTGCTCGGGATACCGACCCTCACCGCCACCGATCCGGACGCTGGCGGGTCGGCTGAGGGCATCGGATTCGCGATCCCGTCCGATACGGCGGTGGACATCAGCCGCCAGCTGATCGCGCACGGCAGGGTGACCAGGTCCGACCGGGCCTCGCTGGAAATCGAGGGCGAGACGCACATCAACTCCTCGGGCAAGCCGGACGGCGTGACGGTGGACGCGGCGAGGTCGGGCGGCGCCGCGGCCAAGGCCGGGATCAAGCCCGGAGACGTCATAGTAGGGATCGGGGGACAGCAGACCGCGGATATCGCCCAGCTGGAGGACGTGCTGACCCGCTACCAGCCTGGCGACCGCGTGAAAGCCGAACTGCTCCGCAACGGGAACCCCAGGGAGGTCATGGTCACGCTCGGCAGCCTGCGCAGCTGACCAGTTCCCGGACCGGCCGGTTCCGTCCCTAGAATTCGCTGGTGACCTTCACCATAGGCAAGCTTGAATTCCGGCCGGCGGCCAGCCAGCCCGGCCTGCTGGCAGCACCGGTAGCCGCCGCCCTGACCGACCCGGCCTGGTGGCCGAGACCGGCTGAGGACGTCGGCGTGTCCGAGATCGATCCTGACCTGGCCGACACGGCCGCGTTCTGCGAGCGGTACGCGGTCTCCCCCGCCGAGTCGGCCAACTGCGTGGTGATCGCCGGCAAGCGGGAGGGGGAGATCAGGTTCGCCGCGTGCGTCGTGCTCGCGACAACCCGGGCTGACGTCAACGGCGTCGCCAGGCGTGCCCTGGACGTCAGGAAGGCCTCGTTCGCGGCCACCGACCTCGCCGTCGCCGAAACCTCGATGGAGTACGGCGGGATCACCCCGATCGGGCTTCCCTCGCAGTGGCCGGTGCTCGTGGACGCGGCTGTGGCGGCCGCCGGCGCGGTAGTGATCGGCAGCGGAGTTCGGCGGTCCAAGCTGGCGCTGGCCGGCCAGACGCTGGCCGACATACCGGGCGCGGTGATCATCGAGGGCCTCGGCCGCTAGGGCAGCCAGGAGACCCTCCCGTGCAGGGCCGCATAGCCGACGAAGGCACCCGCGTCGATCAGGGTATGCGCGATGATCAGCGGCATGACCCGGCCCCACCGGCGGTACAGCAGGGCGAAGATGACACCCATCACGGCATTGCCGACGAAGCCGCCGAGTCCCTGGTAGAGGTGGTAAGTGCCGCGGAGGAGCGCGCTGGCTGCGATGGCCCAGCCCGGCTGCCAGCCCAGCTGCTCCAGCCTGAGCAGCAGGTAGCCGATGACGAGAATCTCCTCGAGCAGGCCGTTCTGCAGCGCGTCGAGGACCAGGACGGGAATCCGCCACCACACCGCAGGCAGGTGCTCGGGAACTACGTTCAGGCTGACCCCGAGGTGAAAAGCCGCGAGGTAGAGCGCCAGCCCGCTGCCGCCGATCACGGCGGCCAGCACCGCCCCGCGGGCAGCGTCCCTGGCCGGCTGGCTCGCGTCCAGCCCGATCAGCGACGGCGGCTCGCCCGATCGCGCCATCAGGTACAGCACGAGCACCACCGGCGCCAGGTTCTCTGCGATGCTGGCCAGCTGCAACGTGAGGTCGAGCCAGTGGTTGAACGGAGCCAGCGAGCCGACGAGCAGGGCCTGCTGAGACGCGAGAGATTTACTCTGCAGGAGGGAGCCGATCAGGTTGAGCACCGCGTTCAGCGCGCTGGCGCCGAGTGACACGGCAAAAACTGCGAAAATCTCCCACCGGATCAGCCATGGCGGCGGCGGGCGTAGGCTGGTCTCCCTGAGTGCCACCTGAAGGACTCTAGCCTGTGCTGTCGACGTTTATGCGCCAGCGGTTTGCTGCGACCGCCAGGTTCGGTGCTCGTGCGTTGCCGGCCATCGGCAGGCTCCCAGGCCTGGTCGATCCTTGGATAAGCCGCTGCCCAAACGGTATATAAGGACTCGGTCAGAGCGAGCTCAGAGCGAGCGTAGACAAGGTGGTCCGATGATCCGTGCAGGCCGTAGCAAAGGCGGCCAGCCCGTGGATCCGGTTCCGGCTGAGCCGGATCCGGAGCGGTCAGGTGACCCCTCGCCCGCCCGCGAAGACGACGGCTGCACACCCTCCGATGCGGAGGTGACGGGGCCGGCAGCCGAGACGGCGCCGGGCGCACTGCGCCGGGCGCTCGGTCACACCTGGGTTCGCCACCTGCTCCTGCTGGTGGTCTACCTGGGCGCTGGCATCGCAGCGACCTGGCCCAGATTCACCTACCTCGCCGACGGAAAGCTGCCAGCGACCGCCGACGTGTCGAGCTTCGTCTGGAACATCTGGTGGTCCAGCCACCAGCTGCTGCACCTGAGCAACCCGTTCTTCACCAGGTACATGGCCGCGCCGGTCGGCACCCACCTGGCCTTCAGCACGCTGATGCCGCTGGCCGGGTGGCTCAGCGCGCCGGTCACGGTACTGTACGGGCCGTCGGCGTCGTTCACGCTGCTGACCATCGTGACCCCGGGCCTGCTGTGTTATGCCATGTACCGGGCCGCCCGGCTGTGGCTGAACGAGCCAGGAGCGATCGTCGCGGGCGCGTTCTTCGGCCTGTCCTCCATGCTGCTGTGGCAGAACTGGTATCACGTCAACATCGCTGTCGGCACGATCTTCCTGCCGGTCACGATCGAGGCGGCCGTCAGGCTCCGCCGCCAGCCGCATCTGGCGCCCGCCATCTGGCTCGGCATCGCCATCGGAGCCTCGATCCTGATCAACCAGGAAAGCACGGTCGTCGCCATCTTCCTGGCCGCGGCGATCCTGCTGCCGTGGCTCGTCGTGGCGCTGATCCGGGACCGGTCCCTGTTCCGCCAGGCGATCACGCCGCTCGCCATCGGCGCCGTGGTCGCGATCGTGGTGGCGAGCCCGGAGCTGATCGGCATGGTGCAGCAGGCCATCTCCGGCGGAGCGCAGCCGCCGCCCGGCCAGCTGGCCCTGAACTACACGCAGTTCGGGGCATCGCTGCCGACGCTGTTCGCGCCGTCACCCCGGCTGGGAACCTTCGGCCTCGGCCAGCTGGCCTCGGCCTACAGCTACAGCAACAGCTCGCAGCTGCTCGAAGGGCTGCCGACCTTCGGCGTGGTGCTGAGCGGTCTGGCCCTGCTCGGCCTCGCAGCCGGCTGGCGCAAGCGCAGCACCTGGGCGTTCCTGGCCCTGTGGGTCGTCAGCGCGGCCCTGGCCCTCGGCACCAGCCTGACCACCGGCTGGAACTGCCAGATCAGCCAGGGCATCTATCACCGGCCAGGCAAGATCTACGGCCGGTTCTGCCACCAGTACCTGCCGCTGATGGGCCAGACGTACGCCACCAAGGTCACCATGCCAGGCCACCCGACCACCTACGTGTGGAAGCACGTCGTGGTGTCGAACCTGATGCCCTACACCTGGCTGGTCCGCATCCCCGGCCTGTCCGGCCTGCGCGAAGCCGACCGGTTCGCCCTCGTCGGCCTGATCGGCGCGGCCATGCTGGCCGGGCTGGCCGTGCAGTGGCTGAGCCGGCGGAAGGTCACCATGCCGCTGATCGCGGTCATCGTCGCGCTCGGCGTGCTCGAGGCCGGATGGTCAGGCAACTCGCCGACCTCGCTCGGATTCCACGGCACGATGCGGACCACCCTGCCCGCGCTCGACCGCCCGATCACCCGCGACCACACCTCCTCGATCGTCGTCGACGTTCCTTACGGCCTGCGCGGCGGCGTCGCGGTGACCGGATCGGAGATCGCGCCGAACGCCATGCTGATCGCGACCCATGACCGCCATCCGCGGGCGATTTCCTATACGGCCTGGGTATCCAAGGCCGCCATCAAGGGCGTCGCGAAGCACGCGTTCTTCCGCTACCTGTACATCGCCGAGCACAGCCAGACCCCCTCGCCGGCCCAGACCCGCAAAGCCGCCGCCGACCTGCGGACGATGAACGTCGGCTGGGTCGTCGAATGGCGGAACCTGTGGACGAAGTGGCA
>JADGPC010000040.1 GCA_017882645.1 Streptosporangiales bacterium
CGGGCGGCCGCCGATGCCGTCCGCGCCAAGCAATCCGACGTGGCCAGCCTCTAACGCCGTCAGAACTCGCGGCGGCGGCGCATGGCAGGCGGCCTGCCGTCCGGATCGTAAACGAACCGGTAGAGCGGCCTGGCGATGACGCGCTGCCAGCGGGTCAGCTCGGGCGCGTGGTAGTGACGCAGCTGGCCGGGCGGCCGGGGACCGCGCCTGCCATTGGCGTGCCACGCGTCCAGTTCCGAGGCCGCCCGCCAGAACGCGTCATAGGCATCGGCGGGGCTCGAGGCCGGGTCGAGCGCCACGCCCAGATGCTCGCCACTGAGCTGCAGACGGAGGCGCCGCGCGTAGTCTCCGGCCGGCGCCGGCCGGGTTTCCGTAGCCTGCGCCGCAGCCGCCGGACCGGCTGACAGGGCGCCGCCCGCGACGAAGTCCGCTGTCCAGCGGCTGAGCTCGGCCGCGGGGCTCGCTGGGACCGGCACCAGTGCCGCCGCCGGGAGCTCGAGGGTGCCGCCGTCGGCTTCCCGGCCCCGGTCCGCGCCCTTCCCGGCCAGGTCCAGCACGGCGCAGCTCAGCTCGGAGTCGTGCGTCCACGACCGGCGGTTGAAGTTATCCGACCCGATGATCGCCCAGGTGTCGTCGACGACACAGACCTTGGCGTGCACGTAGACCGGCGTGCCTGCCTCGTTCTCCAGGCCGTAGATCGCCACCCGGCCGCCGGCCGCCCGGCGCAGCAGCCGCAGGGCGTCGACCCTGCCGATCAGGTTCGGCGGCTTGGACAGGGATCCGTCCTGGTCGGGGTATCGCGGGATGATCGCGATCAGCCGCAGCCCGGGACGTTCCGCCAGCGCCAGGGCGAGCGCCTCGACCACGTCCGCTGACCAGAGGTACTGGTCCTCGAGATAGATCAGCGAGCATGCCCTGGCCAGTACCTTGAGGTAGCCGCGGGCGATGCTGCGTTCTCCCTTCGGGGCGAAGCTGTAGCCAGGCCGCCTGAACGGGTAGGTGCGCAGCAGCTGGACCGCGTGATCTCCGCACGGCTCCGGGTCCGGCTGCTGATCGGGCAGCCGGTTCGCCGTGTCGTCCTGCCGGTCGAGCAGGTCGTGCAGCCTGGACACCGGGTTGAGCGTGATCGGGACGGGGTCGTTCCACCGCTCCCTGAAGACCGCCTCGACGTCGCCGACGGCCGGCCCGCGGATCATGGCCTGGACATCGTGCCAGGGCGGCCGCTCCCCGAAGACGCCGGCCATCGACTGGCGCTGCGGATCACCCAGGTGGCTCGCGTCGTCGCGCCGACTGTGGCACAGGTCGATGCCGCCCACGAACGCGACGTCGAGCCAGGGACGATCGGGATGCCGCAGTACGACCATCTTCATGTGGTGCGAGCCGCCTGGCCTGACCCGCATGTCGAGCAGGCACTGGCCGCCGTGGGCCACGATGTCCTCGCCAAGGTGGCGGTTCTCCTCGCCGCTGAACTGGATCCGGTCCCAGTGCGAGCGCCAGATCAGCCCCCGGACGAGCACGCCGCGCTTGGCCGCCTCGCAGAGCATCTCGGAGACTGACGGGCCATCGGGGCTGAGCCGCTCGTCGGGATCGCCGCGCCAGTCGGTGAACAGCAGCAGGTCGCCGGCTTCCATCGCGCTGACCCGCGCGAGCAGCTCGGCGAAGTAGGTCGCGCCGTGGACCAGGGGACGCACCTCGTTCCCGGTCGACCAGGCCAGCCCGTCCGGGCGCCTGCTGTCGATCCGGGTGGCCGGATTGCCGCGCTCCGACGGTCGCAGGAACCAGTCTTCGCTCCGCATAGCGCTCAAGCTACCCAGCGCCGGACCGCTAACGCATATCCACTGCGGAAGTTGAGCGGCGCCCACCAAGTTAAGAAGCCCAGCATGTTAAGAGGCCCAGCATGTTAGAAGGCGGGCGGGGCGGGCAACTGTCGGATCATGGCTGTACTACGAGCATTCGCACGGCCCATGCTGGCGTCGATCTTCATCGTCCAGGGCTTCGATACCTTGCGCCGGCCCGAGCGGGTCGTCAAGAAAGCAGAACCGGTGGTGCGGCCCATCGCCGACCGCGTGTCGTTCGTGCCGGACGACACCGAGCAGGCGGTGCGCCTCAACGGCGCGGTGCAGGTCGTGGCCGGCTTGCTGCTCGCCGTCGGCTGGCTGCCGCGGGCGTCGGCCCTGGCCATCGCGGCCACGCTGGTGCCGACCACGGCCGCTGGCCACCGGTTCTGGGAAGCCACCGACGACCAGGAACGCGCGCAGCAGCGGATTCACTTCCTCAAGAACCTGACGATGTTCGGCGGGCTGCTGATCGCGGCCGGCGACACCGCCGGGCGTCCGTCGCTCGCCTGGCGGAGCCGTCATGCGGTGAAGGCCGCGCGGCACGACGTGGCCCTCGCGACGAAGACCGCGAGGAAGTCGAGCAAGGCGGCGGCCAGGGCGACCCGGCTCAGGGACCGGCTCCCCGTCGGCTGACCCGCACCACCTCCGGCCAGCGGCCGCCCGGCGAAAGAGATGCCATGAGTACCCAGGCCCGGTCCGACTGGCTGCGGCGCCCGGACGAGAGCTCAGCGCGAAGCGCTCGCACGAGCTGGCGGCTGAGCGCCTGCGCGGCTGTCGGGATCATCGCCGGGCTGCTGGCCGCGCTGCTTGGCCAGCCGGGCTACGCGCTGGCCGTCGGCTGGGACGCCGCGGCCGCCTTGTTCTGCCTGTGGATCTGGCTGGTGATCTGGCCGATGAATCCGGCCGAAACGGCCAGGATGGCCAGGGCGGAGGACCCGAACCGCGCGATCAGTGACATCCTCACGCTGACGGCCTGCGTGGCTAGCATCGCCGCGGTGGGCATCGTGCTGGTCGGCGCGCACGCCGCGCAAGGCGCCTCGGCCGACGTGCTGGCCGGGCTCGGCTTGCTGAGCGTCGCGGTCTCCTGGTTCACCGTGCACACGATCTACGCGCTCCGGTACGCGCTGCTGTATTACGCCGAGCCGGTCGGCGGCGTGGACTTCAACCAGGAGGACCCGCCTTGCTACCGGGATTTCGCTTACCTGGCGCTGACGATCGGCACGACATTCCAGGTCTCGGACACTGACTTGCAGACCACCCGGATACGCGTGACCGCGCTCCACCAATCTCTGCTGTCGTACCTGTTCGGCGCCGTGATCCTGGCGGCGACCATCAATCTCATCGCCAGCCTGTGACGCGGTGCCCAGCCCTAACCGGCCGCCAGTGCCGACAGCTTGCGCAGCGCAAGCTCGGCGTAGAGCGCCGTCCCCTCGGCCAGCACGGCGTCGTCGAAGACCGCCTCGGCCGAGTGGTTGTACGGCGCGGTCGCCGGGTCCGTTCCGGCGGGGCAGGCGCCGACCATCAGGAACGCGCCTGGCACCTGCTCGAGAACGTAGGAGAAGTCCTCGGAGCCGGTCAGCGGGAACGGCGCGGTCAGGAACTTCCCCTCGCCCAGCAGCTCGCCGGCCGTCCGCTCGGCGAACCCGAACTCGGCCTGGTCGTTCACCGTCACCGGGTACCCGTCGCGGAACTCGGCGTCGGCCTCCAGGTTGTGCGCCGCCGCGAGCTGCCGGATCAGCTGCAGCGCCGCGTCCCTGACCCGCTCCCGCGACTGCGGCGAGAACGTGCGCACCGTCGCGACGAAGGCCGCATCGTCAGGGATCACGTTGTCTGTCGTCCCGGCATGAAAGGTGCCGACGGTCAGCACGACGGGGTCGAAGACGTCGAATCTCCTGGTCACCATCGTCTGCAGGGCGGTGACCATCTCGCACGCCGCCGGGATCGGGTCGGCAGCCAGATGGGGCTGAGAGCCGTGCCCGCCTCGCCCCCTGACCGTGACGTGCAGGGTGTCGGCGGCCGCCATCGCGGTGCCGGCCTTGCTGGCGACCAGCCCGAGCGGCAGCACGCTGGACGCGACGTGCAGCGCGAACGCCGCAGCCGGACGCTCACCCGCCGCGTCGAGCACGCCCTCGGAGATCATGATCCTGGCGCCGCCGTTGCCTTCCTCGCCGGGCTGGAACATGAAGATCACGTTGCCCGCCAGGTCGGCCTGCCTGGCCGAGAGCAGCCGGGCGGCGCCGGCCAGCATCGCGGTATGCAGATCGTGGCCGCAGGCGTGCATGGCCCCCGGCACCGCAGACGCGTACGGCACTCCGGTGCGCTCGTCGACCGGCAGGGCGTCCATGTCGCCGCGGAGCAGCACGGTCTTGCCGGGACGAGCGCCGCGCAGGACCGCGGTGACCGAGCTGAGCGACTGCCCGCAGCTCACCTCGAGCGGCAGCCCGTCCAGCGCCTCAAGCACCTTGCGCTGGGTCTTCGGCAGATCCAGCCCGATTTCTGGCTCGCGGTGGATCGCATGCCGCAGCTCGGCGGTCTCGGCGCTGATGGCAGCGGCGTCGTCCAGGATTCCAGCGCCCATGCAGGACCCTCCGGCGGTCGATCGGCTTATCGCGGGCATCGCGAAGTACGGAATGTCCGCTCAGCATCGCACAGCCGGCCCGAGCCGGGGAGCCGGGGACTGGTTGCCGGTTAGGTCCGCCGTGGTTCGGCCAGATTCGGGTGTTCGCTCGCTCGCCCGAGACTGCCTAGACTGATGCGCACACCACGCGACCGCGTGGTTCCTGCCGTGGACGGCAGCTATCAGCCAGGCAGCCGGGGGCCACGGCCGGCGGCCGGGATCAGGGATGCGACGTGAATGGCGTCGGCTGGGACGTACTGGTCGTCCTCGCCTTCATTCTCATCGGCGGGTTCTTCGCCGCCGCCGAGATGGCTCTGGTGTCACTGCGCGAGGGCCAGGTCAGGGCGCTCGCGAAACGCGGCAAGCGCGGCCAGCGGGCGGCGCGGCTCGCGCACGACCCGAACAGGTTCCTGTCCGCCGTCCAGATCGGCGTCACGGTGGCGACCCTGGCGTCTGGCGCGTACGGCGCCGCGACCCTGGCGAACGACCTCAAGCGCGTCTTCGTCCACCAGCTGTCCCCGCATGTCGCTGACGTGCTCTCGTTCGTCGTCGTCACGCTGATCATCGCCTTCTTCTCACTCGTACTCGGCGAGCTAGCGCCCAAGCGGATCGCGCTGCAGCGGCAGGAGCGCATCTCGCTCGTCGCCGCCCCCGTGCTCGACCGGATCGCCACGCTGGCCAGGCCGGTGGTCTGGCTGATCAGCGGCTGCGTCAACCTCGTGGTCAGGCTGCTCGGCGGTGACCCGAAGGTCGGCCGGGGCACGATGAGCAGCGACGAGCTGCGGGACCTGGTCGCCGGTCACCAGAACCTGACGGCCGACGAGCGGCACATCGTCAGGGAGGTCTTCGACGCGGGCACGCGGCAGATCCGCGAGGTCCTGGTGCCGCGGACGGAAGTCGACTTCCTGCCCGCCTCGATGCCGGTGACCCAGGCCATCGCGGTCGCCGCGCGGGGCACGCACTCGCGGTTCCCGGTCTTCGAGGATTCCTACGACGACGTGATCGGCTTCGTGCACGCCCGCGACCTGCTCGATCCCGACCGCAACGCGGCCCGGCTTGGTGACATCAAGCGGCCGGTGAAGATGCTGCCGACCAGCAAGACCGTGATGTCGGCCCTGTCGGAGATGCGCAGGGACCGCGCCCACCTGGCGATCGTGGTCGACGAGTACGGCGGGACGGCCGGGATCGTGACACTGGAAGACCTGGTCGAGGAGCTGATCGGCGACATCCAGGATGAGTACGACGAAGAGGGCCATCCGTCCCGGCGGCTGCGGACCGGCGAGATCGAGGTCGACGGGCTGATGAACCTCGACGACTTCGCCGAGCAGACCGGCATCGAGCTGCCGGACGGCCCGTACGAGACGGTCGCGGGCTTCCTCCTGGCGGTGCTCGGCCATCTGCCGCAGGCCGGGGAGTCGGCCGAGCTCGACGGGAGCCGGCTCACCGTGACCGAGCTCGACGGCCGCCGGATCGCCAGGGTCAAGGTCACCGAGGCCGCGCCCGTGCCGCCGCCGCCCACGTGGACCGAGACCGCGACCCAAGTAAGCTGACGCGGTGTATCCCTGCGACGACTCACTGCGCCAGGATCAGGGGGCGCCTGGCCCGGCCGATCAGGCTGGCGGCGCCGGTCAGCCCGGGCCGGCGGCCGGCTCAGGGCCGGTACTCGTGGTGGACTTCGGCGCCCAGTACGCCCAGCTGATCGCGCGGCGCGTGCGCGAATGCCAGGTTTACTCGGAGATCGTCCCGTCGACGGCGACGACCGAGGATATTTTGCAACGCAATCCAGCCGCGATCATCTTGTCCGGCGGGCCGGCGTCGGTGTACGCAGCCGGGGCCCCGCCCGCGCCGGCCGGGCTGCTCGAGGCGGGGATCCCCATCCTCGGCATCTGCTACGGCTTCCAGCTGCTGGTCCGCGATCTTGGCGGCGAGGTGGCCAGAACCGGCACCGGCGAGTACGGCGCGGCCGCCCTGCGGCGGACCGAATCCGGGCCGGATGGTGTCCTGCTGGCCGGGCTCCCCGAGGCGCAGCAGGTCTGGATGTCGCACGGTGACACCGCCGTGCGCGCGCCCGACGGCTTCACCGTCACGGCCAGCACGCCAGGGACTCCGGTGGCGGCCGCCGAGAACCCCTCCCGCGGCTGGTACGGGATGCAGTTCCACCCCGAAGTCATGCATACCGAGCACGGCATGGCGATGCTCAGGCAGTTCCTGGCCGCGGCCGGGTGCCGCGCCGACTGGACCATGAGCAACGTCATCGACGAGCAGACCGAGCTGATCCGCGCTCAGGTCGGGTCCGGTCACGCCATCTGCGGGCTGTCCGGCGGCGTGGACTCCGCGGTTGCGGCGGCTCTCGTCCAGCGGGCCATCGGGTCCCAGCTGACCTGCGTCTTCGTCGACCACGGCCTGCTCCGCAAGGGTGAGGCCGAGCAGGTCGAGCAGGATTTCGTCGCCGCTACCGGGGTCGATCTCGTGGTTGTCGACGCCCAGGCCGACTTCGCGGCTGCCCTGGCCGGCGTCACCGATCCCGAGGGCAAGCGCAAGATCATCGGCCGCGAGTTCATCAGGGCGTTCGAGCAGGCGGCGGCGCGGATCGCCAGCCGCGGTGCCCGGCAGGCCGGCAGCTCGGCCGAGTTCCTCGTCCAGGGCACGCTCTACCCCGACGTCGTCGAGTCCGGCGGCGGGACCGGGACGGCCAATATCAAGTCCCATCACAATGTGGGCGGGCTGCCGGCGGATCTCGGATTCACCCTCATCGAGCCGCTGCGCGCGCTGTTCAAGGACGAGGTCAGGGCGCTCGGCACCGAGCTCGGCCTGCCCGCGCAGATCGTCTGGCGCCAGCCGTTCCCCGGGCCCGGCCTGGCGATCAGGATCGTCGGCGAGGTCACGCCCGAGCGGCTGCGGATCGTCAGGGACGCCGACGCGATCGCCCGCGAGGAGCTGACCGCGGCCGGCCTGGACCGGTACATCTGGCAGTGCCCCGTGGTGCTGCTGGCCGACGTGCGCTCGGTCGGTGTCCAGGGGGACGAACGCAGCTACGGTTACCCGATCGTGCTCAGGCCGGTGACCAGCGAGGACGCGATGACGGCCGACTGGGCCAGGGTGCCGGACGCGGTGCTGGCCAGGATCTCGGGCCGGATCACCAACGAGGTCCCCGAGATCAACCGCGTCGTCCTGGACGTCACCAGCAAACCCCCCGCCACCATCGAGTGGGAGTGAGCCGTGCGGGGCGCTGGGTGCGGGGCGGGTCAGGTTATCCGGGATGGGGTCGCGGGGAGGTGCTCATAGGACTTGCCGGCCGCAAGCTGGCGCAGGCGGTCCAGGGCATCCCAGACGTCGGTGAACCTGGTCGTGATCGGGACCGGGCCGAGCCTGAGCCGGTCCGGCGTCCGGAAATCGCCGATCACGCCCGCCGCGATCAGCGCCTGGCTGACCCGCCAGGCATCCGGGTGATGAAGCGTCACGTGACTGCCCCGGCGCGCGTCCGCGCGCGGTGAGGCGAGGCGGAAGCCGTGCGGCGCGAGCCACTCGTCGGCCAGGTGGATCAGGTAGCTGGTCAGCGCGACGCCTTTCTCGCGCAGCCGGTCGATGCCGGCCTCGGCCAGCAGTTTCGTGCCTTCAGCCACGGCGACCGTCCCGATGATCTGCGGAGTGCCGGTGGCGAACCGCTCGATGCCCGGCACCGGGTCGTAGGCCGGGCCCATGGCGAACTGATCCTGCTGCCCGAACCAGCCCCAGATCGGCTGCCTCAGCCGGTCCTGCAGCCCGGCCCGGACATAGAGGAACGCCGGGGCGCCCGGTCCCGCGTTGAGGTACTTGTACGTGCAGCCGATCGCGAGATCGGCTCCGCTGGCGTCCAGCCTGACCGGCACGGCACCGGCGGAGTGGCATAGGTCCCAGAGCATCAGCGCGCCGGCGTCGTGCACGAGGCCGGTGATCTGCTCCATGTCGGCCAGCGCGCCGCTCCGGTAGGCGACATGGGAGAGGCTGACCAGGGCGACGTCGGGTCCGAGCGCGGCGAGCAGCGGCTGCGTATCCAGGCCCGCGTCGAGGTCGGTATGGATCATCCGCAGTTCGCAGCCCCGCTGAGCCGCGATGCCCGCGAGCACGTACCTGTCGGTCGGGAAGTTGTCATCGTCGGTTATCAGCACCGTGCGGCCCGGCTGTGCGTCCAGGGCCGCATTGACTAGCTTGAACAAGTTCACCGTCGTCGAATCACTGACCAGGACCTGGCCGGGTGCGGCGCCGGTCAGGTGCTCGCCGATCAGGTCACCGACCTCGCGCGGCAGCCCGGCCCAGTGATGCCACGATCGCACCAGGCCGGCGCCCCATTCCGAGCCGATCACCTCGGCGATCCTGGCCGCGGTGGCCAGCGGCAGCGGGCCGAGTGAGTTCCCGTCCAGGTAGATCAGGGACTCGTCAGGCCGCGCGAACCGGTCCCTGAACCTGGCCAGGGGATCGGCGGCATCGAGTTGCTCGGCATAGATCCGGTTCGATGGCAGTGCCGTCACCCCTCAACCCTACGCAGACCGCCTGCGGGCAGCTCCGACCAGCGAGGAGCAGGGCGTGGAGAGGCGGTGAAGGATTGGTGATAATCACTGCGTAAGCGCCGCTAAGTGAGTACTGTCCGAGTCCCCAGACCGTCTCTTCTCGGCGGAGCATAGGTGCGGCATTTCGGATATCTGACGGCGGGCCAGGACGAGTGGCTGTTCGACCGTCCCCCCGAGCCGTTCAGCCGGGACAGTGACCGCCTGACGCTGGCGACAGCGCTCGGCGCGACGCTCTACACGCCCGGGACGACCAGGGAGTACGCGCAGCGGGTCGGCGCCCTGGTCGGACGGGGGGTCATCTCGGCGGTGCTGTGCCTCGAAGACGCCATCCGCGACGCGGACGTCGCGGACGCCGAGCGCAACGTCGCGGCCCAGGTGACCGAGCTGCACCAGATGAGCGCGCCGGCGCCGCTGCTCTTCATCCGGGTCAGGCATCCCGACCAGATCCGGCTGCTGGTCAAGGAGCTTGGCCCGGCGGCCAGCATCCTCACGGGTTTCGTGTTCCCGAAATTCACCGCGTCGAACGGCCCGGACTTTCTCGGCGTCCTGGCCGAGACGCGGTTGGAATCCGGCCTGCGGCTCTACGGCATGCCGGTGCTCGAGTCGCCGGAAACGATCTACACGGAGACCAGGGTCAGCGAGCTTCTCGCCGTTCGGGACCTGCTGGGCAGGCATGCCGGCGCCGTGCTGGCGGTCAGGATCGGGGCTACCGACCTGTGCGGGCTGTTCGGGCTGCGCCGCAGCAACGACCAGACCGTGTATGACCTGGCCGTCGTCCGGGAGGTTATCGCCGACATACTCAATGTGTTCGGCCGCGACCGGCAGTTCGTAGTCTCTGGTCCGGTATGGGAGTATTTCGAACGTGGTGAGCGAATCTTCAAGCCCCAGCTTCGCGAGTCGCCGTTCCGGGTCCGCGACGATCTCCCCAACGCCGTCCGGGTCCGCCGGCAGCTGGTCAGCAGTGCGCTGGACGGCCTGCTCAGGGAGGTCGTGCTCGACAAGGCGACCGGCATCCTGGGCAAGACCGTCATCCATCCCAGCCACGTCAGGCCGGTCCACGCGATGCTCGTCGTGACCGCGGAAGAATACAGCGACGCCCAGGCTACTTTGTGCACCACCGACGGCGGCGTCCGGTCGAGCGAGTACGCCAACAAGATGATCGAGAGCAAGCCGCACGCCCGCTGGGCGGCAGGGATCCTGCGCCGGGCCTCCGCCTTCGGGGTCCTCAGGCCGGATCGCACGTTCGTCGACCTGCTCGACATCGAAGACGTAGACGCGTGACGGCCGGCTCGATCGCCGGTCAGCTCGGCATCACGGTGCAGGTCAGGCCGTGCTTCCCGGACACGGTCAGGTTCGCTGGCGCGCTGGAGGTCGGCCTGCGGCACAACCCGAACCGGGCTCAGCTGCTCGTCTCGCGGCTGCTCGGCAAGCACATCCCGGTCCCGGCGGGCGAGGTGCTGGCCGCCGCGCACGTGCTCGGCGCGGCGGTGCGGGCCGCCTGCGACGGACAGACGCCGGTCGTGGTCGGCTTCGCCGAGACCGCGACCGGGCTCGGCCACGGGGTCGCGTCGGTCAGCGCGGCCGATGGCGGCCCCGCGCCCTACCTGCACACCAGCCGGCGCCCCGCGCCCGCCGGCGCGCGGGTGGTCAGGTTCAGCGAGGAGCACAGCCACGCCGTCGACCAGGCCATCGCGCTGCTTGACGACGCGGATCTGCGCGGCGGCCGGCCGCTCGTGCTGGTCGACGACGAGCTCACCACCGGCACGACCGCGGTGAACGCGATCCGGGTGATCCAGGCTTCGTGGCCGCGCGAGGTCTACGTGCTGGCGTCGCTGATCGACTGCCGCAGCGAGGCCCGGCGGGCCGAGGTGGCGCGCGCCGTCAGCGCGGCCGGGGCGCGGGCGGTCAGCGTCTCGCTCCTGGACGGCGAGGTCCGGCTTCCCGACGGCATCATCGCCGGCGTGCGCGATCTCGTCGCGGAGCTGCCCGAGCCGCCGGTCCGGCCGCGGGATGCCGCGCGGGCGCCGGTCAGCTGGCTCGCCGTGACGCTCCCCGACGGCGTGCCGGCCCTGGCCATGCACCGCTGGGGACCCGCGGAGGAGGGCGCCGCCCGCGCGGCGATGGGCCAGCTCTCCGCGTCGCTGTCGGTGGCCCGCGACGGCCGCACGCTGGTCCTCGGCGACGAGGAGCTCATGTATCTCCCGCAGCTGCTGGCCGCCGCGCTCGGCGGCCAGGTGCGGACCTCGACCACTACCCGAACACCGGCCGTCACGATCGACGGTCCCGGCTACCCGCTGCGGACCGCGCTGAGATTCGCCTCGACCGAGGACGGCCGCCGCCCGGTCTACGCCTACAACGTGGCCGCCAGCAGTCACCCCGAGCCGGGGAACGCGCCCGGCTTCGATCACATCGTGCTGGTCACGGACGCGGCCCGCGGCCCGCGAACCGCGCAGCTGGCCGCCGAGCTGGCCGTCAGCGCGCGCCGCAGCGTGCACGTCATCACCCTGCGCCCGGGGGACCGGCGTGCTGCGCAGTAGCTACCACCCCGACGAGGTCAGCTTTCTGCTCACCGACCTGTCGGGACACGCGCTCGAGCTCAGCCTGCACGAGCGGGAGAAGGCCATCGCGGCCGGCCGCAACTACGCCGAGATGCTGCCGATCGAGTTCGCGCCCAGCGCCGAGTACCTGGCGCTCTTCGACGCGCTGCTCGGGCAGTTCGCCTCGCAGCTGGCCGAGCACGTCGGCGTGGTCACCGAGATGGCGCTCGCGGCCAGGCGCCAGCGGCCGGTGCTGGTCTCACTGGCCAGGGCCGGCACTCCGGTCGGCATTCTCATCCGCCGGTGGGCCCTGTTCAGCAGAAAAATCGAGCTGCCGCATTACTCAGTCTCGATCGTGCGCGGCCGCGGCATCGACACGGTGGCCCTCGACTACATCGCCGCCCGGCACGATCCGCGTGACGTGCTGTTCGTCGACGGGTGGACGGGCAAGGGGGCGATCGCCACGGAGCTGGCGCAGGCGCTGGCGGCCTATGCCGCTGCCGGGGGGCCGAGCCTGCGGGGCGACCTGGCGGTGATCGCCGACCCTGGATTCTGCTCGGCTCTCTTCGGCACCCGGCAGGACATCCTGGTGCCGTCGGCGTGCCTGAACTCCACGGTATGTGGCCTGGTCAGCAGGACCGTCCTGAACGACCTGATCCGGCCGGGGATGTTCCACGGCGCGAAGGTGTACTCGGAGCTGGCCGGGGGCGACCGGTCCGCGCAGTTCCTCGACGCCGTCAGCGAGCACTTCCCGCGGGTGGCGGCCGCGGTTGCCGAGCGCTGGCCGGCCGCCTGGGCGGCCGACCGCTCGGTGACCTTCGCCGGCCAGCGTGCGGTACGCCGCGTCCAGGCCGAGTTCGGCCTGCCGAGCCAGCACCTGGTGAAGCCGGGAGCCGGCGAGGCGACTCGCGTCCTGCTGCGCCGCCTGCCCTGGCTGGTGCTGGTCCGGCCGGACTGCCGCGCCATGCTGGAGCACCTGCTGCTGCTGGCCAAGGAACGCGGCGTCGAGGTGGTGGACTACCCCGACATGCCGTACAGCTGCATCGGGCTGGTCCGCCCGCAGGCTGGCGATGAGGCCTGAGATGGGGCGCGCGGTTCCCGGCCCCGTGGTTCCCGGCCCCGTGGTTCTCTGCCCCGTGGTTCCCTGCTCGGTCCTGATCACCACCGACCTGGACCGGACGCTGATCTTCAGCCCGCGGGCGACGAGCCAGCTCGGCGGGGGCCTGCCCGCTGACGCCGTCGAGGTGTCCGGCGGCCAGACGGCCGGCCAGCTGTGCCGCGCGGCGCGCGCCGCGCTCGCCGCGCTGCCCGCCAACGCGCAGATCTGCGTGGCGACCAGCCGCAGCGTCAGCAGGCTGGCCCGGCTGCGGCTGCCCTTCGCGCTGGGCTACGCGATCGCGGCCAATGGCGGGGTCGTCCTGGTCGACGGGGCGCCGGATCCGCGGTGGGCGGCCAGGATCAGCCAGCTGCTCGCCCGCGCTGCGCCTGCCGCCCGGGTCAGGGCCCTGCTGCACGACGCGCCGTGGCTGGCGCGGATGGGTGACGAGGACGAGATGTGCGTCCTGGCGATCACCGGCGAGCCGCTGCTCGGGGCCGAGCAGCTGGCGGACGTCGCTGACCGGTGCGCGGAGCTCGGCTGGGCGGCGTCGCTGATCGGCCGCAAGCTGTACGCGTTCCCGGCCGGGTTCGGCAAGGAGCATGCGGCGGCGTACGTGGCGGAGCAGATCGCGGCCGAAGCTGGCGCCCCGCCGCTCCGGCTCGCGGCCGGCGACACCGAGCATGACCGGCTGATGCTGGCCGGCGCTGACCGGGCGTGGGTTCCCGCGGGGTCGGAGCTCGCGCGATCGCTGACGGCCGGTGCCGGGATATCCCCGGCCGGGATGGCCCCGGCCGGGATGGCCCGGGCCGGGATGGCCCGGGCCAGGATTACCCGCCAGCCGGGTCACGCCGCCGCGGCGCAGATCACCAGCGAGTGGCTGGCAGCCTGCCTCAGCCGGTGATCAGCAGCGTCCCCTCCGGCGGGTCGGCGATCGTGAACTCGCGCCCCGGCAGCCCGGCGGCCGGGAAGACCCGCAGGCCGGCCGGGAGCGCGAGGGTCCCGGCCGGGAGCTCGATCCTGGCCGTCGGGCTGCCGCCTGGCATTCTGCCCGCCTCGGCGCCGTCGGTGACGCTGGCCGGGACCGCGCCCCGCTTGGCCACCACGACCAGCTCCGGCAGCCGGTCCGTGCCGGTGACCTCGATGACGATGTTCTTCTTGACCAGGCCCGACCGCCGGACGGTGTAGCTGGCCGTGACCGGGGTCGCGTCCCTGGCCTTCAGCTGCACGCCGGCCGGCGCGGCGAGCTTTGCCGATCCGTCCCGCAGCACCGAGTGGATGCTGAAGTACCAGCCCAGCCCGTCCTGCGGCGCGGGCACGTGCAGGCCGTGGTCGATCTCCAGCTTCGTGTTGGTCGTGCTCCAGGTCTGGGCGGCCG
Organism: Streptosporangiales bacterium; assembly: GCA_017882645.1. GTDB lineage: Bacteria > Actinomycetota > Actinomycetes > Streptosporangiales > Streptosporangiaceae > Chersky-822. Next base: position 14,014 of record JADGPC010000040.1, read on the forward strand.
GGTCGTGCGGGCCGGACGGCGGCCCGTCCCGGCGGCCGGCTACGACCGCCTCGGTGACTCCCGGCGGGAGCGTGAACGTGAGCACGAGCTCGGATCCGGTATCGGTCACGGCGGCATTGCCAGGCGCGGCCACCGGCAGGTGCACGAGCGACGGTCCCGCCACGGCCTGGCCGCCGTCTACGGTGACCGAGGTGTAGGTGGTCATTCCCCTGGCGTTCTCGTCCACCACCCGGCGCTGCCCGGCCCCGACGTACCGGCCCCGGCGGGCAAGCTCGGCGAGGTCAGCCTCGGTGTCGGGCGCGGCCAGCGGGCTGTCCGCGGCGTCCGCCGCGTAGATCCGCACCTCGCCGCTCGGCGGCCTGGTCCAGCCGATCGTGGTGCGCCCCGCGCTGGTGCTGGCCCACAGCTCGCTGGCCGGCCTGGGGCGCTGCGCGACCTTCGCCCTGACGGTGGCGCCCGGAGTGCGGACCAGCACGCCGTCGGCGTCCCGGTACTCGGCGTAGACGTGGTAGCTGAACTCGACCCCCGCGATCGGGCTGGCATCCCGCCAGGACTGGCCCTCGGCGCGGGCCCGGCGCAGCGGCAGGCTCAGGCCGGCCTGCGGGTCAACCTCGCGCTCGACGACCACGTTTCCCGCGCTGATCGGAAGCAGCCAGGTGAGCGTGATGCCGGCGGCGTCGGCCCGGGCCGCGAGGCTGGTCACGTCGCGCGCCATCATGACCGGGTCCGTCCTGATCGCGGCCGAGGTCCGGCGCCCCGACACCGTGCTGACCTCATGGGCGATCATCGCGCCGCCAGGAGCGCCCGCGTCCTCGAACTCGGTCGCCGTGGTGGTGCCGAGTGCCCGCGACTGGGCCGCCGTACCGCCGGCCGCCGCGGTGAGGCGGGTCACCTTGTAGGAGACGGGACCCGCGGACGGCGAGGCGTCCCAGTGCAGGGCGACCGTGTCCGCGGTAGCCTCGGCCCGCAGCCGCGCGGGCGGCAGCAGCGGAAGAGCGGCCAGCAGGTCGATCGCCTCGCCGCAGTCGGCCGCGCTGGCCAGGATCCGGCCGAGCGCGGCTTCCTTCTGCTCGTCGGGCAGCCCGCGCGCGGCGGCGATCTCCCCCTGCACGGCGGCCTTCCTGGCCGCGAGCTCGGCGAGCTGATCGGCGGCGGACTCGCCCCCCGGCCCGGCCACGTCGGCGGCGACGCTGGCGATCCGGGCGATCCGGTCGACGGCCGCGTAGAGGCGGCTGGCACCGAGGTCGCGCGCGACGGCCCGCCAGTCGGACTGCGCGGTGGCCAGCACCCGGTCCACTTCCTCGCTCAGCGCGGCGATCTCGCTGTCCAGGGCGGGCGCGCTGCGGGCTGGACCGGCGGCGCTGCGGGCTGTCCCGGCGGCCGAGGTCAGCAGCTCGCGGGCGGCCGACGGGTGACCTTGCGCCAGCTCGGCGCGGGCCAGGGCGACCTGCTCCCTGACAGCCTGGATGGCCAGGAAGCTGGCCCCGCACAGCGGGCAGGCAACCGCGGCCGCCTCCACCTGCTGCCCGCACGCCGGGCACTGCTGGTACAGGTCAGCGCCGCAGTACCGGCAGGCCTGCTGGCCGCCGGCCGGCTGCGGCTCCCGGCAGTTCGGGCAGACCAGGTAGTCGACGGCGGGGGCGACCGCAAGCGTCGCGCCCAGCTCGGTGGCCACCCTCCTGACCGCGAGCCTGGCCTGCTCGCTGGACAGGCCGAAGCCGAAGCCGATCACCTTGCGGACGCAGGCCTCGTAGTCAGCCGCGTTCAGCTCGCCGTCCACGATGACCTTCTCGGCGACGGTGTCGCGCAGCCGGTCCTTTGCGTCCTCGATGAGGCTGGCCGCGTACCGGGCGGCATCGCCGGCCATCAGGTGCTGCCGCACATAGGTGAGCAGGTTGGCGGCGATCGTCATCTGGTGGTCGTGCTGCCTGCGCTCGTTCTCGGCGGTCAGCTCCGCATGCCGGGCGGCGATCTCCGGCGCGGACGTCGTCGGCGCGATGCCGAGAAACGTCCACAGCGTCGCCGACCGGCTCGACTCGCCGGTCAGCCGGCCGAACTCATCGAGGTCGCCGCGGATCTGGGCCCGCACGCCCGCCGCCAGCGGCTCGGCGTCCGAACCATCCTCGATGACGTGCTGCCTGGCGGCCCACGCAGCGAACGCGGCGTCATCAAGGCCCCTGGCCTTGGCCAGCCTGGCCAGGCTCGGCATCCTGGACCGCGGGAGTCCCTGATAGCGCGCGACCAGCTTCTCCGCGAGGGAGTCAAGCGCGCCGTAGCGATCCGCGTCGGCGGCGGCCCGCACGGCCCTGACCTTCGCGGCGCAGGCGGCACGCCTGACCGGGTCGAGCAGGACCGTCTCGAGGTCGGCGCGGTGCTTAGCGAGCTCGGCGGCAAGCGCCTTGTAGTTCGGGCTGCGCTCCTTATTCCAGAAGCCGACCAGCGCGCTGATCCGCGCCCGGATCAGCTCGGTGTCGTCGACGTCGACGGGCAGGTCGACGATGAAGAAGGGATCGTCCAGGTCAAGCCGGGAGGCGCTGCGCAGTTTTGACAGAACGCGCTGGCGGTAGCCGGTCGCGTCGAACGCCCCGACCTCGATGCCGCCCATCGTCCTGCTTCCCGCGTTCCGTCACTCCGCCGCCGCCGGCCTGGCCCCCGCGACGCCCCGCGGCCGCCCCGGCGCGCCGTCTCCGGCGTGGACCGAACGTGTCCGACATGCGATAGATATCTCAGGTCTTCTGCTTGAGCAAATCAACCTTGGCCTGCTCCTGCTCGCGCATCGCGCTGGAGGACACGCCGGCCTCGATCCGCAGCACCAGCGGCTCGGCGATGGCGGCGTGGCGGGCCGTTATCTCGATCGTCTGGTCCCGGCCCATCGCGAACGTGACCTCGACGGGGGTGCCGCGCGGAAAGCCGGCCGGGATGTCGTCGATCGTGCCCTCGATGATGACCTTGTTGTCCTCGGGCTTGGCCGATTCCACGCTCGTGGCCTGCTCGACAACCTGGATCTGCACGACCCGCTGGTCGTCCACGTTGGTGTAGTAGAGCTCCGACACCGTGATCGGCAGCGAGTCGTTGGCGTGGGCCAGGAAGTCGACGTACTCGCTGCTGGTCTCCCGGTCCATCACGATGACGCCGAATCCGCGGCTTGTCACGTTGCTGACCTCAGTCTGGACCAGGTCGGCAACGGCCGCGCTGGCCAGGCCGTACTCGGTAGCGGTGTTCGCGACTGCCTTGCTCAGGTCGACCGGGTTCGCGTCAGCGATCGTCTGGCCCTCCGCTAGCTTGCCCTGGGCCACCAGGTCGGAGATGACGAAGCTCTCCAGTTCCTTCTTCTGGCCGTAGATCGCCGCGCCCTTGGC
>JADGPC010000298.1 GCA_017882645.1 Streptosporangiales bacterium
ACAGCAGGTTGTCGACAGTGAGGCCGAAGCGGCGGGACAGGTAGCCGATGCCGCCGCCGAGGGTCAGGCCGGCCACGCCGGTGGACCCGAGGAAGCCGGACGGGGTGGCCATGCCGAATTTCACGGTCGCGTGGTCGACGTCCGCCCAGGTGCACCCGGGGTCGGTGCGGACCGTGTGATGCTGTGGGCTGACCGTGGTGCTGCGGAGTAGCGAGAGGTCGATGACCAAGGCGTCGTCCGATACGCCGAGGCCGGCGGCGTTGTGGCCGCCGCCCCGGACGGCGACATCGATGCCATGCTCGCGAGCGAAACGTACGCAGGCGATGACATCGGCGGTGTCCCGGCAGCGGGCGATCGCGGCCGGGCGCTTGTCGATCATGGCGTTGTAGACGGCGCGGGCCTCGTCGTAGCCCGGATCTCCCGGCATGATCAGCTCGCCGCGCAGTGCGGTGGCTAGTCCTTCGTGCAGTGTGGTGGCCATGTCGGCCGATGTGGTGGTCATCTGGCTCCCCCTCGGGTGCGCTGCTAGACGTTCTCGGCATGCTGAAGCTATGACCTGCACCGTTCGCGCAGCGTTCGCGAGCATGCGCTCGCGTCAGATGACGTGCGGAACGCCTGAAACGGAGGTGAGGGCGCCTCGCTCGGCGAGATCGCGCTCGCAGCGGCGGAGCAGCGCGATGCTGCCCTGATCGGACGCCAGCCGGGCCGCGGCGCGCAGGCGCGAGACGGCGGCTTGCTGCTCGTCGTGAGCGGCGCGTGCCCGCATCACCTCGGGCAGCCACGCCAGGTCGTCTCGGGCGCGTCCGCTGACGAGAGCGCCGTCGAGAACCGCTCGGGCTTCGTCCATTCGGTTCTTTCTGGCCAGCAGGTCAGCCAGCAGCGACAGCCAGTACGGCATGCGGGCGAACGAGCCATGGGCCTTCAGGTTGTCGATGCCCTGCCGGGCGAGGCTGATGCCCGGCTCGTCGGCACGGGACCAGCCGTCCAGAACCAGCACCCACTCGCGGTAGTAAGCGAAGTCATACCGATCACACAGGCCGCGCAGCTCGTCGACGGTGTTCCTGAGCCCGGGCAGATCCTGGCGCATCTGATGGGTGATGCTGCCGTAGGCGAGGGCGACGGCCAGGCTGTAGGGGTGGTCGATCGAGCGGGCCAGCTTGATGGCGTCCTGACAGCTCGACCGGGCCTCATCGTCGTGACCTAGCAGCCAGTGGGCGTGCGCGGCCCATGCCATGGCATGCACGTCGGGCCGGGTGCCGACACTCAGCGAGAGGGCACCTCTGGTCAGCTTCGCGGCGAGCTCGAGGTGACGCAGTCCGTCCGCGGGCATCCCGAGGCTGACGGCTGACCCGCCGACGGCGAAATGAGCCGGACCGCTCAGCTCCGATTCGGGGTCGACCAGGCTGAGCGCTCGGTTGGCCGTCTGGTATGCGTCGGCGGTGCGTCCCTGGACGAACCGCGACGTCCAGAGCGCTACCAGGCCGGTGAGCGTCGAATCCCTGCGGCCAAGCGATTCAGCGAGGTCGACTGAGCTCTCGAGCGTTCGCTGCAGCTCGGGCGACGAGTAGCCGTACCGGGCGTTGAGCGGCGCTGCCATGGCTTCGAGGATTCCGAGTTCTTGCCTGCCCCGGTCTGTTCCCGCAGGCAGGTTGCGCACGATCGAGAGCGCCGCCTTATCCAGCCGGATCGCCTCGGCATGGGCGAACATGCCTGCTGCGACATCGGCGGCCCGCCGGTAGTAGGTCACCGCCCGCGCTGGGCGCCCGCCGCGGGCGTACTGCTCCGCGAGCTGAGCCGAGACCAGGTCTGTGTCGTCGGCGTGCAGCAGTTCGAGGCCCTGGGCGATGCGCCGGTGCAGCAGCCACCGCCTCGGCGGGCTTACCTGCAGGTACGCCGCCTCGCGGAGCAGATCGTGGGAGAAGTCGTAGCCATCGCGGAACTCATGCATGATCCTGCGCCGCCACAGCTCGTCTACTGCTCCTACCACGATGTCGGCCTCGAGGTCGCTCGCTTCAGTGAGCAGATCGAGGCTGAAGTTCGTCCCCACGGCAGCCGCGAGCCCGGCGACCTCCTGGGCCGCCGGGGTCGCCTGCTCGAGACGGCTGCGCAGCACGCCCGCGAGATCAGCGCTCGGCATGGCGGTGCTGCCGAGATCGACGCTGCCGCGTACCGCCTCGATGACGTACAACGGGAAACCTCCCGTCGCCGCCTGGAGCAGGTTCAGGTCGTCGGCGGGCAGGCACTGCCCGGACACGGCCTCAGCCAGATGTGCGGTGTCGCCGACGTCCAGCGGGCTGAGGGAGAGTTCCGTCAGCAGTCCGGTCGCGCGCATCCGGACGGTCCAGGCCGTGACTTCGGCGTCCTCGTCGAGCTCGTCATTTCGCAGCGTCCCGGCCACCAGGACCGGAGCACTGCGGGCCAGTCCGAGGTAGAAGGTGAGGAAGGCCAGGGTCTCTTGGTCGCACCACTGAAGATTGTCCAGGACCAGCATCGCCGGGCGGTTAACCGCGATCAGGGCGCGCGCGAGGCCCTCGAAGAACCGGTGCCGTTGCCAGGCATCCGCCATGGCCCTGGATCCGGCACCGGGCTGGCCGCGGACCTCGGACGGCAGCAGCCGGCCTACCTCGGCGCGCCAGGCCGGCTCGAGCGAGGCCGTCGCCGACTGAAAAGCCGGGCTCCGCAGCCAGTCCGCCACTGGGGCCAGCGCCAGCCGCCCGGATGTTCCGAAGCACTGGGCACTAGCCACCACGGCGCCTTGCAGCCGGGCGAGCCCGGCCACCTCGGCCATGAGGCGGGTTTTCCCGACGCCAGCGCCCCCGCGGACCAGCGCGATACTGGCCCGGCCCGCTGCGGCGGTCCGCCACAGGTCCTGGAGCAGGCTGAGTTCTCTGGACCTGCCGACGAGCTGCGCGGCGGCGAGCCCGGAGCGGCCGAACGCTGGCTTGATGGCCACCGCCGGATCGCCTGCCTGGTCGGCGTGGGCCATCAAGCGCTGTAGCGCTTGCCGGGTCGCCGGGTCGGGGACCACGCCAAGCTCGCGCTCCAGAACCGACGCGCAGTGGTGGTAGGTGCTCACCGCACCGGCCCGATCGCCCAGGTCGGCCTGCAGGTGCATCAGGGTGCGGTAGCCGGCCTCTTCCAGCGGCTGCAACTGGATGCGGCGGCGTGCGGCATCCACCGCCCCGGTCAGGTCACCTCGCCGCGCGCAGGTCGCACAGACCAGATCGCATAGGTCCACGCACTGCCGTTCGAGCACTGACCTGATCTCGAGCAGCCAGTCGTCGTACACCCCAGGCAGCACCTCGCCCCGGTACTGGGCGATAGCCCGGGCCGCGTGCGCCAGGATGCCGTCTCCATCGCCGGTCTCCGCCGCGGCCAGCGCAGCCGCGCGCTCGACGTCGAAAATGCGCATGTCGACGCGGCACGTCTGGGTATCGCGCCAGCACAGATCCCTCGACGTCACGACGAGTGCGGGCTCAGACCCGATTGCATTGCGCAAATGGTGCAGCTCGCGGCGCAGGTTGGTCAGCGCCTGAGCGTCCGTCGAGTCTGGCCAGAACAGGCCGGCGATGCGCTGCCGGGGCTGCGGCGTCCCGGCGTGCGCGGCCAGGAAGGCGACGAGAGCAACCGCGCGCGAAGAACTCGTCCGCACGCCGGTCCGCTCGTCGACGATGGCCTGCTCTCCCAACACAGACACATGCAACATCTCGACGCGGCCCCCTAGCGCCCCAGGTTACCGACCCGGCCGCCGCCTGAGAACCCGGTCAGACCGTAGCGTTACCCTCCTAAATATCGCAAAAGATGCCCCGGGAAGCCATCCGTACCGGCTGCGAAGATGGTGAGCCTGCGACAAGCCAGGTAGGCCGCTCATAAGGTGCCGCGCCGGCCGGTGGCTGGCACCCGGCCCGCTCACAGCCAGCCGCGCTGCAGGGCGTCGGCCATCGCGGTCACGGCGTCGATGGTCAGGCCCGCGGCCGGGCTGAGGGCGGTCGGCCAGGTGGACAGCTTAACGACCACGGTCTGTGATGGTACGTGCACGAAGACGTGCTGGCCGTTGATTCCGGAGCCGTGGAAGAACGGCAGGCTCGGGTCCCGGACCCACCAGCAGTTGCGGTAGTGGGCCCCGGGCGGGTAGCCGGGTCGGCTGTCGTCGGCGAAGGCCTGCGCGCCGTCCGGTGCGCCCGCGATCGTGTCATCGATCCACGCGCTGGGCACAAGGGTCCGCCCGCCGGCCCGGCCGCGGTCCAGGTACAGCTGGCCGAATCGCCCGAGGTCGCGGAGGGTCGCGCAAATGCCGCCGTCGGCCATCGGGTTACCGCGGGCGTCCACCGTGATCTCCGCGTCGAACTCGGCGCCCATCGGCTGCCATAGCTCCCGGGCGATGAGCTGGTGCAGCCGGTCGCCGGCGGCCCGCTCGATCACCCAGGCCAGCACGTCGGTCAGGATCGACCGGTAGCGGAACGGGCCGCCGTGCGCCCCGTCGTTCTGCAGCGTCGCGAAGTAGCCGAGGGCGTCCGGCGGCCGCGGCTGCCCGGCGTCCGGCCGCCACAGGTACACCCGCTCGTAGGTGCGCACATCGGACTCGGGATTGTCGTAGCTCTCGTCGAAGTGGGTGCCCGCGCGCATATCCAGCAGGTCCTGCACTGTCGCGTCCTGGAACGAGGTGCCGCCGAGTTCGGGCACGATCTCGTCGACCGCGGCGCTGGTGCTCAGGAGCCCCCGGTCCGCGAGAATCCCGGCCACCGCCGAAATGACCGACTTCGACACCGACATCAGCAGGTGCGGGACGTCCGGCGCCAGGCCGTTGAGGTAGTGCTCGGCCACGACCTGGCCCTGGTGCAGGACCAGGAAGCCGTCGGTATAGGTCTCCGCCAGCAGGTCCGCGACGGTCAGCTCGCGATCGCCGGAGCAGAACCTGAAGTCCAGGACGTCCCGTTCTGCTCTGCGCAGCTGGCGGGCCGGGCCGTAGCCGCGGGAGATCCTGGCCGTCGGGATCAGCTCACGGACATGCTGGAACGCCCACCGGTTGAACGGCGGATCCTGCCAGTTCGCGAGGGTCACCCGGGTTTCCGGGGGGAACGGAGGCGCCCCGGTCATCAAGCCAGGGATGGCCGGGGCAGGTCCCGCGGTTCGCTGGCCTGCGGTCTGCTGGCTCACGGTCGCAGGCCTACAGCGGCGGACGGTGATCGGGGGAGTACAGCCATCCGAAACGCTCCTCGTGGGCGGCGGCGATCCGGAACACGGATACATCGTCATACGTCCTGCCGACGATGGACAACCCGGTCGGGACCCCGTCGCGGGACTGGCCGGAGGGGATGCTCAGTACCGGGCACCGGCTCGCGATGTTGAAGGGCAGCGTCATCAGGCCGTCGAGCCAGTCCGCGTGCGGCTGACCGTTCACCTGGAATGGCTGGTCGGTGTCGTATTCCGCGGGCAGCGCCGGGACCGCAAAGGTCGGGCACAGCAGTGCGTCGAAATCCTCGAGCAGGTCGCCGAGCGGTGCGTAGATCTCGGCCTCCAGCGCCAGCCCGGCGACGAAATCATCCTTGCTGATCTGGTCGGACTCGGCCATGAACCGCTGGGCGTAGGAGGTCAGATCCTCCTGATGCTTGTCATAGATCTCCCTGATGGACGGCCCGAAGATCATCCCGAAGTGAATCCTGGCGGCCCGGTTGATCGTCTCGAGCTGCCAGGGCAGCGACACCTCGGTCACCGTCGCGCCCGCATCGCGAAGCCGGTCCGCCGCCGCGGTGGTGTTCGCCGCGACGTCGTCGTCGACCTGGTAGCAGCCCAGGTCGACGCAGAGTGCGAGCCGCATCCCGGTGACCGGCTCCGGTCGGGCGGGTATCTCGAGCTTCGGTCTCAGCGACGCGACATCGCTCGGATGCGGCCCGGCGATGACGTTCTCCAGCAGCGCACAATCGGCGACGGACCTGGCCAGCGGTCCCTCGTGGCAGTAGTGATCGAGGTTGAAGACCGCCACCTCGGGGACCGGCCATACGGCGGCTTGAACCCGACCACCCCGCAGAACGCGGCCGGGATCCTGATCGACCCGCCGATATCCGACCCGGTGGCCAGGGTCGCGGATCCGGCGGCCAGGGCCGCTGCCGACCCGCCGCTCGATCCGCCCGGTGAGTAGCCGGCGTGCCACGGGTTGCGGGTCACGCCCCACAGCCTTGTCCAGGTGAACGGCGCGCAGGAGAACTCCGGGGTGGTGGTCCTGGCGTGCACGATGCCGCCCGCGTCGATAATCCGCTGGGCGAAGGCCGCGGTGTGCTCGGCCACGGCGTCGCGCAGTGGCAGCGAGCCGAGGGTGTTGCGCTGGCCGGCGATCGGCGCCTCTTCCTTCACGGCCACCGGCAGCCCGTCCAGCGGAAGCGGGGACAGTTCTGACGCCGCGTACCTTTCCTGCGCGGCGCGGGCCGCCGCCAGCGCCTGTTCGTAGCGGGTCTCGGCGAAGGCATTGATGGCAGGCTCGACAGCCTCAGCGCGGGCGATCACGGCCGTGAGCAGTTCGACCGGGGACAGCTCGCGGGACCGGAACAGGCGCAGCGCCTCGGTCGCCGGCAGGTAATGCAGGTCACTCACTGATTGCTCGCCTCCTGATCCTGGCGACGGCGGACCGGCTTCCAGCCCGGCCTTGGGACACTGGCCCGCAGCCGTTTGGTGTAGCTGTCCTGCGGGCTGTCGAGCACCTGGGGCGTCGGGCCGCGCTCCACCACCTTTCCCCCATGCAGCACGATGACCTCCTCGGTGAGCTGGCGGACGACCGCCAGGTCGTGGCTGATCAGGACGTACGACACGCCGGTCTCGTCGCGGATGTCGGCGAGCAGGTTCAGCACCTGTGCCTGGATCGACACGTCCAGAGCCGCGACCGACTCATCCAGGATCAGGATCCGCGGCTCGGCCGCCAGCGCTCGCGCGATCGCCACCC
>JADGPC010000041.1 GCA_017882645.1 Streptosporangiales bacterium
CAGCCAGCCCGGGCGCGGCTCGCCGCGCCGGGCCGGTGGCCAGGCTCTGCCCTGGCAGGCCTCCCGGGGCCCTGACGGCCGCGTTGACCCGGGCCGTGCCCGACTCGCTGCGCGGCGAGGTCGTCCCGCTCGGGATCTCGGCGGACGGCGCAACGGCTTACGTGTCGGCCTGGACGCGGCGGTTCGCGGGAGTCGCCGCGCTCAGCCTGGCCACGGGAGCGCTGCATCCGATCGCCAGGTTCGGCAACCGGGCGGCCGATCAGGCGGACGGCGCGTGGGGCGGCCGGTGGCTGGTCTGGGAGCAGACCTACTCGCTCAGCAGCCTGGACGGTTTCATCATCTTCGCCTGGGACTCCGTCACTGGCCGGCTCGTGCGGCTCGGCCGCTCGCTGGACTCGCCCGCTGGCGCACCGTGGCCGAGTCCGTGGCACGCCCCGGCGGTCAGCGGGTCCTTCGCCGCGTGGGCGCAGGGCTACGGGCCTGGCGGCCTGGTCCAGATCCGCCTCGCTGACCTGCAGACCGGCCGGGTCAGCGTAATCGCCCGGGGTCACGTGCAGGCACCGTTCTTCGACGGCGGACTGCTGGTCTGGCCGTCTTCTGGTCGGCCGGGTGCGCTGACCACGCTGCACGCCTACGCCGCGGCGGGCGGGCGGCCCGCTCCGTTGCCGGTCGTGCTGCGCGCGGTCAGGGGAACGGACTTCATAGCCACCGACGGGACGCGCACGGCGTATCTCGATCCGGGCCTGCGGCGGCTCTACTATTCACCGGCGCCCGGTCAGACCCCCTACGTTGCGCTCAGATTGCCGGCCGGGATTTCGTTCTCCAATATCGGGATGGCCCAGGGCGCGATCGCCTGGACGACCACCAGAGCCACCTACCTGGCCAGCACCACCACCGGCGGATACGTGCAGGTGACGCCGGAGTTCGGCTTCGCCGTGACGGATACCGGGCCGGACGTGCTGGTCTCCGACGCGCCGGCCAGGAAGGCCGCCCATCCGCGGCTCGCGCTGCACGTGCTCGACGCCGCGGGTATCGCCCGCGGTACCTGCTAGCCCCGCGGCACCAGCTAGCTCTGCGGTACCTGCTAGCCCGGCGGCGGCTGCCCGCAGTCCGGGCACAGGCCGAAGAGTTCCACCGTGTGCCCGACCTCGGAGAAGCCGGCCTGCTGCGCGACCTCGTCCGCCCAGCGCTCGACCGCCTTGCCCTCCACCTCGACGCTGCGGCCGCAGTTGCAGCAGGTGAGGTGATGATGGTGGGCGTCGGTCTGGCAGCGCCGGTACAGGATCTCGCCGCTTGAATCCCTGATCGCGTCGACCCGGCCGGTCTCGCTGAGCACCTGGAGGTGCCGGTAGACCGTGGTCAGGCCGACCTGCTCGCCGCGTTCGCGCAGCTCGGCATGGATCTGCTGGGCACTGCAGAACCCCGGCAGCCGGTCAAAAACGGCGGCGACCGCCTCGGCCTGCCTGGTGCCGCGAACCCGGGTGCCGTGCGGCCGGCCACCGGACGCGCTCGCGGGGAGGTTCACAACTCGCACGGTAGCAGCCTGCCGGGCATGCCCCGCCCGGCCTGCGGGAAGATGGGGCCATGGCTGACCGGCTGCGGAATGCGACAAGTCCTTACCTGCTCCAGCACGCCGACAACCCGGTTGACTGGTGGCAGTGGAGTGACGACGCGTTCGCCGAAGCACGCCGCCGGGACGTCCCGGTGCTGCTCTCGGTGGGCTACTCCGCCTGCCACTGGTGCCATGTGATGGCACACGAGTCATTCGAGGACGAGGCCACCGCCGGCATAGTGAATGACAACGTCGTGCCGATCAAGGTGGACCGCGAGGAGCGGCCCGACGTCGACGCCGTCTACATGACGGCGACGCAGGCGATGACCGGCCAGGGCGGCTGGCCCATGACGGTCTTCCTGACGCCCGACCGGGAGCCCTTCTACTGCGGCACCTATTATCCGCGCGAGCAGTTCCAGCGGCTGGTCATGGCCGTCGCCCGGGCCTGGCGGGATGACCGGGAGAACGTCGCCGGCCAGGCGCGCAAGGTCGCCGAGGTGCTGGCCGAGAACGGCGGACTGGGCGCGGCCGGCGGCGGTGCGGCCGGCGTGGGCGGCGGTGCCGCTGGCGCAGGCAGCGCGGCCGGGCTGGCCGGGGGCGGAGCGGGCGCGCCGGTCGCGCCGGTTGCGGCGGAGCGGTGCGATGCGGCGGTCACCTTGCTGGCCAGGCGCTACGACTCCCGCCTCGGCGGTTTCGGCGGCGCGCCCAAGTTCCCGCCGTCGACGGTGCTCGAATTCCTGCTCCGGCAGTCCGAGCGACAGCAGTCGCAGCAGCCCCCCGCCGAGCAGGCGCTCGCGATGGTGGCCGGGACCGCCGAGGCGATGGCCAGGGGCGGCATCTACGACCAGCTGGGCGGCGGCTTCGCCAGGTACAGCGTCGACGCCGAGTGGGTGGTGCCGCACTTCGAGAAGATGCTCTACGACAACGCTCAGCTGGCCCGGGTTTACGCGCACTGGTGGCGGCGGTCAGGCGGCGACCTCGCGCGACGGGTCGCGGAGCAGACTTGCGACTGGATGATCGCGGACCTGGCGACCAGCGACGGCGGCTTCGCGAGCGCCCTGGACGCCGACAGCGACGGAGAAGAAGGCGCGTTCTACGTCTGGACGCCTGCCGATCTCGCCGAGGTGCTCGGCCCGGAGGACGGAGCGTATGCCGCGGAGTTGTTCGCCGTCTCGCCGGGCGGCACCTTCGAGCACGGCCGTTCAGTGCTGCAACTGCCCGCCGATCCGGCCGATCCGCTGCGGTACGAGCGAGTCAGGTCGGCCCTGCTCGCCGCTCGTGCCGCCCGGGTCTGGCCCGCCAGGGACGACAAGGTCGTCGCGGCCTGGAACGGGCTGGCGATCACCGCTCTCGCTGAAGCGGGGCTGCTGTTCGGCCGGCCGGGCTACGTCGACGCCGCCCGGGCTGCGGCAGGCCTGCTCACGACGGTTCACCTGACCGGCGGGCGGCTGGCCAGGACGTCCATGAACGGGGCGGCCGGCCAGAGCGGGGGTGTTCTGGAGGACTATGCGAACGTGGCGGCCGGGTTGCTGACGCTGGCCGGAGTCACCGGCGAGGAGCAGTGGGTAACCATCGCCGGAGAGCTGCTGGAAGTCACCCTGGAGCGGTTCCGCGACGTCGGCGGCGGCTTCTACGACACGGCGGACGACAGCGAGCAGCTGATCTACCGGCCCGCCGACCCAGCCGACGGCCCGGCGCCGTCAGGAACCTTCGCGGTCGCCGGCGCCCTGCTCAGCTACTCGGCCCTGACCGGGTCGGCCAGGCACCGCGAGGCCGCGGCCGCGGCGCTCGGGGCGGTTGCCGACCTGGCCGGCCGGTATCCGCAGGCGGCCGGCTGGGGGCTCGCCGTAGCGGAAGCCTTCCTCGCCGGTCCCGACGAGATCGCGGTCGTCGGCCCGCCGCAGGACGAGAGGACTCGGGCCCTGCACCGGGCTGCCCTGCTCGGCGCGCCGCCCGGGGCGGTGATCGCGCTCGGTACTGGTGCCGGGCCGGCGGCTGCGGCGGCCGTGGTGCCCGGCGGGCAGGAGAGCAGCATTCCCTTGCTGTCCGGGCGGGGGCTCGTCGGCGGCCAGCCTGCCGCTTACGTATGCCGCGGCTTCACCTGCCGGCTGCCGGTTACGACGGCAGATGACCTGCTCACGGCGCTGCGCCAGTGAGCCGTTTGCGGTGCTCATTGTCATCATCAGGACACCCGCTGGTTACGTTGCGCACCTAAGATCGGGACTCAGGAACGCCGCCATCGGGTCGTTGGGCCCTTTCATGTACCGTCCGAGCCAGGCATAATTCCCGATAGCGCGAGAGAAGCTTCCGAGCGGAAGGGACCGAGTTGCCCGCACTGGCGCGTCGGCTGCTCCCCGTTGTCGCATTTGCTGTTGTCCTCTGCGTCGCCATAACGGGGATCCTCGGCCAGGCCCGATCCCGGCTAGCGCCGCCGCACGCGCAGCCCGCGCGATCGGCCGGCGCGGCTCAGCGCTCGGCGGGCACCTTCGCAGGCAGCGCCGCCGAGCTCAGCGCGATCGTCGGCGCCATCCCTGGTGTGCACCGCCGATCGTCCGGCCGATCCTCCGGCCGCGGGCAGTCCGGGGGGAAGCAGCTGACCATCGCCTCGACGGTGGCCGCGAGTCCGCTGCCCTCGTCCGCGGGCACCCGCGCAACCAGCCTGCACCGCCTGCTGCAGGCCGATGTGCTCGTGGTCGGCCGGCAGTCGCTGCCGCCCGGCCTGGTGGCCCGGCTGCGGCGGCTTGGCGCGGTCGCGGCGGCGGTGCCGGTCGACGCCGGCCGGGTTCGGGTGAATGGCGTCTTCGTGAACGTACTCGGCGTCAACCCGGCCGCATTCCGCCCGTTCGCGGCCAAGCCTACGGCCCGTTCAGACACTCTCTGGGAGAACGTTGCCGCAGGCGGCATGGCCATCTCCTACACGATGGGCAAGCAGGACCGGCTAGCGCTGAACAAGCCCGTGAAGGTCACCGGGGCCAAGGCCATGACGCTGCCGGTGGCCGGATTCGGCACCGTCGGCATCGCCGGGGTCGACGCGGTGGTTTCGGACGCCATCGCCCGGTCGCTTGGCCTGCCTCCCGCGAACGCCATCGTCGTCAGCGCGCCCCATGCCAGGCTCGACCGGCTGATGGCCAGGATCAAGCGTCTCGCACCGGCGAAGACCGCGGTGGCCGCGCTCGTGACCCAGGTGGTGATGGGCAGCACGACCGTGACGTCCAGCGCGGCGGGCGCGGTGGGCGTCGGTGCCGGTCAGGGTCTTGGCCTGACGGCGGTGCAGACGGCCAAGTTCCTGGCCGCGGCCAGGAGCCGACTCGGCATGCCGTACGTCTGGGGCGGGGCCGGCCCGACGCAGTTCGACTGCTCAGGCCTGGTCCAGTGGTCGATGGCGCAGGCCGGGATCGTGATGCCGCGGGTGGCCGCCGACCAGGCCCGGACCGGCCCGTTGCTGCCGCTCAGTCAGCTGCAGCCCGGTGACCTGCTCTTCTATCACACGGACCCGACGGCTCCGAGCTACATCTCACACGTGGCCATCTACATCGGCAACGGCCAGATGCTCCAGGCACCCGAGCCAGGCATGAACGTCGAGATCGTGCCGGCCGACTTCGGAGCCGGATTCGCCGGGGCTGTCCGGGTCGAGCCGAGCATCGCAGCGCAGGTCGCCGGCAACCCGGCTGGCTGAGCGCCGGAGCGGCCGGCTGGCAGAGCGCCCCAGCCCCTCGGGGGGGCAGACCGCCCCGGGGTCGGCGATGGATGGCACATTCATCCGGCGAATCCCATATGGATGGCACATTCATCCGGATGGATACGTGGTTTCATCCGCGAAATCAGGCTGTTGCAGAATCGCGGCGCGCCTGCTGGCTGTGAATCTGGGGCCGAGACGGCTCGGCGTGCGCTCGCCCGCGCCCGGTCGGCCTGGCTGGGAGACCGCACGCCGCAGAGCCCGGAGATTGCGGGACGCGGAGATACGTGTAATCATAATTACATGAGTACAGACAAGACTGAGAAGCATGTAAGTGCGGTCGAACGGCTGCGCGGCTGGTTCACCGGCAGGATGCCCGCCGAGTGGCTAGATGGCGCGCTCGAGGTCAAGCTCGACCGCGAGGAGATCACGGTCATCGTGCCGATCGCGGCGCCGCAGACGGCGGAAGGCGCGTCAGATGCCGAGCAGGCTGCGGCATGGGACGGCCGCAGCCGCAGGTTCCGCGAGGAGACCAGGCAGCACCGGATCGAGATCGCGCAGGAGGCCGAGCACACGTACGGCCGCAAGGTGTCCTGGGGAGTGCGTTCCGGTGACCGGACGATCATGTTCACCACGTTCTCCGTGCCGGTCATGACCAGGCTCCGCCAGCCCGAGCGGCTGGTACTCGACACCCTGGTGGATGCTGGCGTAGCACGGAGCCGCAGCGATGCGCTGGCGTGGTGCGTCCGGCTGGTGGGCGAGCACGAGGACGCCTGGCTTGGCGAACTGCGCGTAGCGCTGCAGCGCGTGGAGCAGATCAGGTCCGAAGGACCGCGGTCGTCCTGAGCGGTACCCGGCATCAGGAGTAACGCTGGAGTCAAAAGCAACGCTGGAGTCACAAGCGGTGGCACCGGCGTCGGAATCTGCGCCCTCCCGGTCGTTTTGTAGATGTTGCCTAGCCTTTGTCGTATATCCAGGCGACGCGCCTGTCGTGACCGCGCGACTGCACCCGGCCTTCAGCTGATCGCAAATCAGATCTTCCGTGCTAAGCGGTCTGGCCCGTCGCGCATGCCCTGGGTCGCCCGGGGAAGCTAGGCGGCATGCCAAGTGATCTTGTCGCGCCGCGTCACCACGGCAGCGGCGGTTACTCGTGGGAGACATTTGACCCCCCAGGGGGATATTTGATCCTGCCTGAGCCGGGGTACACTCCCCAGATCGATCCCGCAAGTCCGGGCGTATTTTGGGCTGCCCGAACTGGCATTACCCCGCAAGCGGAGCGCTCAGCGCATTCGCCAACGAGGAGGAGCAGTCGTGGTGTATGAGGTGAGGGCCGCGTTGGTGGAGTTCAACCCCACCGCCGAGCGGCTCCGCGAGCTGACCGAGAAGATGCCCAACAGCCAGGTGACCGAGTTCGACAACGTCGTGGTCAAGGCCCGGGTGGATTCACGGAGCACAAGGTCAACTTTCGTCGTCGATGACTCAACCAATGCCACCAAGCAGACCATCACCCGTGAAGAGTACGACCGGATTGCGGCGGAGCAGGACGCGTACATTGCCGGCCAGCATGTAGTCGTCGTCGACGGCTACATCGGCTCCGATCCGGAGTTCCGCACGAGGGCTCGCCTGATTATGGAAGCGGCGAACGCCAACGTCGCCGGCATGCAGCGTCAGCTCTACTACCCGGTCGGGCAGGACTACGACCCGGCGACCTGGGCGCCGGACACCACGGTCATCTACACACCGAACCTGACCGCGCCTAGTTACCCGGACGACCGCGTGATCGCCGTTGACCTCAATGCCAATATCACCCGCGTGCTCAACTCGGACTACTTCGGTGAGTCCAAGAAGGGCGGCCTGCGGATGTGGAACAACATCGTCTACAACCGCGGCGGCCTGGCGCTGCACGCCGGCTGCAAGGTGATGCCGCGGGACGGCGACCCCACCTCGATCCTGATCGTCGGCCTGTCGGGAACCGGCAAGACCACCACGACCTTCACCACTCAGCTGGACAGCAAGCCGGCCCAGGACGACTTCGTCGCGCTGATGCCTGGCGGCAAGGTCTACACGACTGAGAACGGCTGCTTCGCCAAGACCTTCGGCCTCGACCCCCGGTACGAGCCCTCGATCTACCACGCGACCACCAAGCCGGACGCCTACCTCGAGAACGTCTCGGTCCACGCGGACGGCAGGGTCGACTTCTTCGACACCTCGTACACCAAGAACGGGCGCACGACCTGGCCGTTCTCCTATGTCCACCCGTGGCCGGGCAACGAGGTGCCGGAGGCCGAGTTCCTGCTGATCCTGAACCGGAACGAGAACATCGTGCCCGGCGTGGCGCGCCTTGACCGGGCCCAGGCGGCCGCGTACTTCATGCTCGGCGAGACGACGGGCACCTCGGCCGGCGGCAAGGACGAGGAAGGCAAGTTCCTGCGGGTGCCGGGGACGAACCCGTTCTTCCCGAGAAACATGGCCGACATGGGCAACCGGATGCTCGAGCTGCTCGACAGCCGCGAGCTCAAGGTCTACGTCCTGAACACCGGCCGGGTCGGCGGCAAGGATGACGCGGTCTCGAAGAAGGTCACGATTCCGTACTCGTCGGCTATCGTCCAGGCGATCGTGGAGGACTCGATCCGGTGGGAGACCGACCCGGACTTCGGTTACGAGGTCGCGTCGTCGCTGCCAGGGATCGACGACGCCGAGATCCTGCAGCCCCGTCGGCTCTATGAGCGTCAGGGCCGCCTGGACGAGTACAACGCCATGGTCGAGCGGATCAAGAAGGAGCGCAGGGAGTACCTCGCCTCTTTCTCCGGGCTGGACGAGGCGATCGTCAAGTCCATCGGCTGATCCAGCTGACCACGGGCTAGCTGACCACGGGCTTGCTGACCACGGGGTGCCCTGTGGTCAGCTAGCCCCGTTCCGGTGATGGCACGGGAACTTTCGCATGTCCGGTCCGACCTGCTCGGCCGCGTGTCCATGCCGTTACAAACTGCACGGCGTGGGGGTGCCGGACCCCTCATTGCCGGTGTTAACTTTCCGTTATGGGAGAACTACGCTGCGTAGATGGATCGTTGCTCGGCGTGGCGGCGATCCCGTGCCATGACCAGGCGGGCATGCCGTACGAGGTCACGCTCAGGCTCGCGCTGGACCGGCAGCCCTTCGCGATCGTCGGCCAGCGCTGCGGCCACCAGCTAGCGGCGCTCGCGGCGCAGGTTCAGGCCGCTCGCGAGGATCCCGGCCAGGCTTCTTTGTGGCCGGATCCGGACGACAGGTTCCCGGTTCCGGCCGGAACGAGCAGCGGCGCCGAGGGTAACCAGGCTCATCTGGTTCAGTTCTCCCGGCTCGGCGACGACACGCCCCTGGCCAGCGGCAATCTGCGCACCCCGGCGCAGCGTGGCGGCGACCAGGACGGCGGCAGCCAGCACCCGGGCACCTGGGTCGCTGACGCCCGGTACCCAAAGCCCGGGCCCGGCGCACGGTACGCGCCAGCACTTCCCGGCCTGGCGGGCTTCCAGCCCGGTGAGCGAGAGTACTTCACCCTGCGCTCCAGGGACCGGGGAGACCTGCCGGGCAGCGGGGAAGTGCGGTGTCTGCTCAGGTCGAGCGCGCAGTGGCAGCCGGGGTCGAGAGCTCCCGGCAGCAACAGCCCTGGCCACTGGAAGCTGAGCCGCCGTGCCGTTCTTGAGGCCTGGGGGGACTGCGGAACTGGAGTGCGAGCTGTGCTGACATCGGCCGAACTGGTCACATTCTTGGATAACGTTCTTAGTGGACCGGACGGCACCGCGCTGGCAGACCCGCCACCGGCCGCCCCCGCGGCCGGTGACCTGCCAGGACGACTCGGCTGGTCGGTCTGGCGGCAGCGAGGAAGGGTGCCGGATGGATCTGCGCGGTCTCGTCTACCGGCTCTACGAGCGGCGGCTCGGAGCGTCGCTCTCGCCGTCGGTAGCCCCCAGGCACGTGGGAGTGATGTGCGACGGTAATCGCCGCTGGGCACGCTCCGCAGGCATGCTCGACGTCAGCAGCGGTCACCGCAAGGGCGCAGACAAGATCTTCGAGCTGCTCGACTGGTGCCGCGAGGCCGGCGTCGAGGTCGTCACCCTCTGGCTGCTCTCGACCGACAACCTGGAGGCCAGGCCGGAGGAAGAGCTCGAGCTGCTGATGGAGATCATCGGGGACACGGTCAGGCAGCTCGTCGCGCAGCGCTGGCGGGTCAAGCCAGTAGGCGCGCTCGACCTGCTGCCCGCCGAGATGTCCCGGGTGCTCAAGGACGCCGGCGAGGCCACGGCCGACTACCCGGGCCTGCAGGTGAACGTGGCGGTCGGATACGGCGGCCGCCGGGAGATCGCTGATGCCGTCCGCTCGCTGCTCCAGGAGCATGCCACCAAGGGCACGACGATCGAGGAGCTGGCCGAGATCCTGGACGTGGAGCACATCGCCGAGCACCTGTACACGGCCGGGCAGCCGGACCCCGACCTGGTGATCAGGACCTCGGGAGAGCAGCGCCTCGGCGGCTTCCTGCTCTGGCAGAGCGCGCACTCCGAGTTCTACTTCTGCGACGCGTACTGGCCAGCGTTCCGGAAAGTCGACTTCCTGCGCGCGCTGCGTTCCTACGCGGCCAGGCACCGCAGGTTCGGTACCTGACCGGACCTCCCGTCAGGACCGGGACGTCAGCCGCCGAGCGCAGCCGCCGTCAGGCCGCGGGGCGCCTTAGTGAGCTTGCCGTGGTCGTCGATGTAGATGCCGCAGTAGCTGATCAGAAGGCGGCTGCCGGTGGCGGCCGGGTCGAGCGCGGCCGGCCGGCAGCCGATGCGCCGGGCCACGACGAGCGGGCGCCCGGTCGCGATCCCGGTGATCGGATCGGTCTGCTGGAGTACCTCGGTGCCGCTGCTCGCGCATTCTTCCAGAGCCACGAACCGCCCGCTCGTGCCCAGCCACGCAGTGACATCGGGAACGCAGGTCGCCGCGCCGGTCATTGCCACCGCGGGCCAGGCTGATGCCACGGGCGCGGCAGACGACCGGACCGCGGTGTCCAGCGTGACCGGGGCGCCCGCGACGCCCGCTGCACTCTGCTGGCCGGCGATATAGCTGAGATGGCGGCCGTCTGGCGCCCAGGACAGGCTGGTGACGAGGTTGGCGCGGGTCAGCGGCAGCCGCCACCCCTGGCCGTCGCCGAGGTGCCCAGGCAATGGCAGGACGGCGATTCGCGCGCGGCCCGACGGCCCGGTCAGTGCGACAGCCACGCGGCTGCCATCTGGGCTGACGGCCGCCGAGGTGACCGTCACATGGCTGAAGACCGGCCCGAATCGCTCGCTCCAGCCTGCCACCGTCACGAGGGCAAGTTGCGCCGACCTGAACGCGCTCGGAGCACCCTGGCCGGCGGACACGGTGACCACCCAGCCGCCGCCCGGATTCGTCGCGAGGACCGGCGGCGCGTCGGCCAGAGCCGCCAGGCCGGGCAGCCGGACCGCCGGGCTCGCGGCGCCCACTCTGGTCATGACGTAATGACTCGAGGAATCCAGCCCGAGCAGCAGCTGCCCCTTCCCTGGGGGCGGCAGCGTGATCGTCGGCGCGGATCGGCGGCTCATCGACTTGGCCGGGCTGACCCGCGGGCTCGCAGAGGGTGCGGAACTCGGTGCGCGGCCCGCAGCAGGAGTCGGCCTGAGGGTGGCCCGGGAGGAGCTGACCTGGGAGTACGTGCTGTTGATGGTGCGCGGCGCCGGCCCGGACATCGGCCCGGTCATGTCGGGACCGCCAGCTTGCGGCGCGGCGCGGACCTGCTTCTGAGTTCCCGCCAGCTCGCCAGCCGCCTGCGGTGCCCCGAAACCGGCGGCAACCAGCAGCGTCCAGGCGATCGCCGATACCTGCAGCCTGGCGCGGCGGCGGCGCTGCCGGCCGCGAGCAAGCACCCCGTCGGCCGGCGGCACCTCGACGGCGATCCGCGTGGCCTGCTCGAAGAGCTCCCGCAAGCGATCTTCAGGCATGACTGGCCTCCGGCTCCGGCCGGGCAGGCCACGATCGGCGCGGCCGCAGGCACTCCTTGTCGAGACCGACCGCCGGGGCGAACAGGACGGGCGCGGCCATGAGCTCTGGCAGGCCCCGGTCGGCCGCCACGACCCGGTCGGCTGAGGCCGCCCGCCTGGCCGCTGCGCCGTCGTCCACCGTCGCCGCTCCATCGGCCGTCGCGGCTGCCTCAGCTGGCGCGGCTTCCTCAGCCGTCGCGACTTCCTCAGCCGCCGCGACTTCCTGGACTGCGGCGGCGTCCTCGGCTGCCGCTGCTACCGTCTCGGCCAGTTCAACCCGCGGCTGCGGTACCGCCGATTCGAGGCCGTCAGGCTCGACGACGCGAACCGCCTCCGCCAGCGCCGTCCTGCCACGGGACAGCCAGCTCTTGACACTTCCTGACGGACAGCCGAGTTCCGAGGCGATCTGGTCGACCGACAGGTCGCACATGTAGTGCAGCACGAGAACAGTCCGCTGCCGCTCAGGCAGCGTCCGCAGCCCGCAGACCAGAGCTACCGTGTCCGTGCTGACCTCCGGGGCGTGCTGCTGAGCGGGCTGTCCGGCCGCGGCCCTGGCCACCCTGATCCGCCGCCAGCGGCTGGCGGCCAGGTTGGTCGCGACCCGCCGGACCCAGGCCTCCGGCGAGTCGCATTCGCGGACCGCGGGCCAGCGCTGCCAGGCCCGGGCGAAGGCCTCTTGCGCGATGTCCTGGGCCTCGGCCAAGTCTCCGGTGAGGGCGTAGCTGTGGCGGACGAGACGAGCGGCGGCATTCGAGTAGAACTCATCGAAGCTTGGTCGCTGGGAGGTCTCGGCCACTTAGCTAGCTCCTCGCCCGGGCAGGGTCGATGTCGCCGAGACCCCTGGCCGACCGGCTCACTTGTCTCACATGCTTTGGACGCATGGCGACTGTACTTGGTTACAGGGTGTCCATTGGTTAAAGCCGCCAATGCGAGACCAGCCTAACTCGGCGCCATCCGGATCAGCCTCAACCGGATTGGCCTCATCCGGATTGGCCGAGTTCGTGGTGCGCCGCTACTTCCGCATCATGGCCTCTCACAGGTACCGTCGGAAACTGACGGGCGGTGCGTAGCCGCCCGGCGGGAAGGCCCTCGAGATTCTCGAGCTTCGCGTCCTGGCACGCAGGCGAGATGAGCGAAGGGCCGGCGCCCGG
>JADGPC010000299.1 GCA_017882645.1 Streptosporangiales bacterium
GCGCTAACTGAGCAGGCCACTCATGCACGTCAGCAGCGATTCGTTGCGCAATCGACGGCAAGGCTGGCGAATTGTTGCGGACAGTAGTTTGGGCTCGGCAGCGGGGTCGGCCGTGGCTGCGGGGCTCGGCCGTGGCAGCGGGGCTCAGCCGTGGCAGCGCCGTCCGGCCGTCCAGGCCTGGCCGTCCGGAGTGTCGCTGACGAGCACTCCGATCGCGGCTAGCTCGTCGCGGAGCCGATCGGCCGTGGTCCAGTCGCTGGCGTTCCGGGCGTGGCGGCGCTCGGCCAGCTTCTGTGCCGCCCCGCCGGGCAGCGCGGGCGGCGCGGCGGCGCGGCCGATGTCCGCGGCCAGATCGAGCCCGAGGACCTGATCGGCATGGACAAACGTTTCGAATTTTGATCCCGGTGGTATCTCGGGGTCCTTCTCCAGCCGCCGCAACGCGGCGACGGCCGCCCGGGTGTCCAGGTCGTCGTCGAGGCCGTCCGCGATCTGGCCGGTGACCTCCGCGCACATCGGCCGGCTGGGCGTAGCGGCCCAGGCAGCGACCTGGTCCCGCCACCGCCGCAGGGTCGCGTCGGCGGCGGTCAGCGTCTCCCAGGTGAGGTTCAGCTGCTGCCGGTAATGGTGCTCGAGGAAGGCCAGCCGCGCCGCGAGCGGGTCGAGGCCACTGGCGGCGAGATCGGCCACCAGCACCACGTTCCCCGTCGACTTGGCCATCTTGCGGCCCTCGAAGAGCAGGTGCTCGCCGTGCACCCAGTGCCGGACGACCTCGTGTCCGGTCACCGAGTCGGACTGGGCCCGCTCGTCCTCATGATGCGGGAAGCGCAGGTCGATGCCGCCGGTGTGGATGTCGATCACCTCGCCGAGGAAGTGCAGCGACATCGCCGAGCATTCGGTGTGCCAGCCGGGAAAGCCGGTGCCCCACGGGGCGGTCCAGGTCAGCTCCCGGCCTTCCGGCGCGCCCTTCCACAACGCCCAGTCCGCGTGGAACCGCTTCCGCGGGTCGGTCGCGCCACCGGACCGGTGCCCGGGCCGCAACTGGTCGAGGCTGTTACCGGACAGCTCGCCATAACCGGGGAAGGAGCGCGCATCGAAATACACGTTGCCGCCGTCGGTGGCGTACGCGTGCCCGGTCTCGATCAGCTTCGCGATCATGTCGATCATCAGCCCGATGGATTCCGACGCGCGCGGCCGGTAGTCGGCCGGGTGGATGTTGAGAGCCAGGCAGTCCGCGGCGAAGGCATCCTCGTAGCCGCGCGCGATCTCCAGCGCGGTCCGGCCCTCGGCCCGGGCCTGCGCGAGGATCTTGTCCTCCCCGCCGGGATCGATCTGGCCGTCCTCGGCGAGGTGGCCGACGTCGGTGATGTTCTGGCAGCTGACGACGGTCACCCCGTGCCGCTGCGCCACCCGCCTGATCAGGTCAGCCAGCAGGTACGTGCGCATGTTGCCGAGGTGGGCGTACCGGTAGACGGTCGGCCCGCAAGCGTAGAGCCGCAGCAGCCCGCGGCTGGCCGGCCTGATTTCCTCGACCTGCCTGGTCCGCGTGTCGTAGAGCCTGAACATGCTCCCAGCCTAGGAGTACTGCGCCGCTGTGCCTGGCGGGCCGCGCCGCTGCTCGGCAGCGCTACAGCCGTATCGGGCCGTGCGCGTCGATGATCTGCTGGTAGCCAACGGGCAGGGCGTTCTGGCTGGTGTCGCACTTGCCGTGCGCGTTGCGGCGCGCGATGGCGAGCCGCCTGAACACGTACGTCCCGTGGCCGCCGAGGCGAACGCTGAATGCGCTGGTCAGACCAGCGCGGCCAGCCGCCTGGCCGCCGCCTCGATCCGCTCGTCGGTGGCGGTCAGCGCCACCCGGACGTGCCGCGCACCAGCCGGGCCGTAGAACTCGCCCGGCGCCACCAGGATGCCCGCCTGCGCCAGCAGCCGGACCGAGCCCCAGCAGTCGTGGTCCGGATGCGACGCCCACAGGTAAAGCCCGGCCTCCGAATGGTCAACCGCCCAGCCAGCCGCCTCCAGCGACGGGCGGAGCGCGCCGCGCCGCGCCGCGTACCTGGCGCGCTGCTCCGCGGCGTGGTCGTCGTCCGCGAGGGCGGCTGTCATCGCGGCCTGAACCGGCCCCGGCAGCATCATCCCCGCGTGCTTGCGGATCTCGAGCAATTCGCCGATCAGCTCAGGATCGCCGGTCACGAAGCCGGCCCGGTAGCCGGCCATGTTGGACCGCTTGGACAGCGAGTGCACAGCGAGCAGCCCCTGATGCGATCCCTCGCACACCTCGGGGTGCAGCACCGAGACCGGCTGAGCGTCCCAGCCGAACTCGATATAGCACTCATCGGCCGCGATGACGGTGCCCCGCTCCCGGCCCCAGGTCACCACCTTGCGCAGGTGCTCGGCCGGCAGCACCCGGCCGGATGGGTTGGCCGGCGAGTTCAGCCAGGCCAGCCGGACCTGCTCGGGGCCGAGCGAGACGAGCCCGTCGGCCGCCACCGGCCTGGCCCCGGCCAGCCGGGCACCCGCGTCGTAGGTCGGATAGGCGAGCTCCGGGTGGACCACCAGATCGCCCGGGCCGCAGCCGAGCAGCGCCGGCAGCCACGCGATCAGCTCCTTGGTGCCGATCACCGGCAGCACCGCGGCCTCCGGCACCGTCACGCCTAGGCTGCGTGCCAGCCAGCCGGCCGCGGCCGCGCGCAGCGCCGCGGTGCCGGCGGTAACCGGGTAACCGGGGAAGTCCGACGCGGCCGACAGCGCCTCGCGGACGACGGCCGGGACCGGGTCGACCGGAGTGCCCACGGACAGGTCGACGATCCCGCCGCGATGGGCCAGGGCCTGCTCCCGGTAGGGCGTCAGCAGGTCCCAGGGGAATTGCGGCAGCCGCGCGGCCAGCGAGGGTCCCCGCGACCGCGCGGCGGCCTGACTTGCTGCGCCTGCCCCGATGGTCAGCGTCAGTGCTCTTCGGCTTGCGGCGGCAGCGCGGCCACGATCGGGTGGTCCTTATTGATCTTGCCCGTCTTGGAGGCGCCACCTGGCGAGCCGAGGTCCTCGAAGAACTCGACGTTCGCCTTGTAGTAGTCCTTCCACTGGTCGGGGACGTCGTCTTCGTAGAAAATCGCCTCGACCGGGCACACCGGCTCGCATGCGCCACAGTCCACGCACTCGTCCGGGTGGATATAGAGCATTCGCTCGCCCTCGTAGATGCAGTCGACCGGGCATTCCTCAATACATGCCCGGTCAAGCACATCGACGCAGGGCA
>JADGPC010000300.1 GCA_017882645.1 Streptosporangiales bacterium
AGCACGGCGGTGTCGATGACCGGGCGGGGCGGCCAGTCGATCCCGCAGTCGTGGCAGGCCGCGGAAAGGAAGCCCATGTCGAACGGTGCGTTGTGGGCGACCATCACGCCGCCGCTGGCAAAGTCGAGGAATCCGGGCAGGACGTCGGTGATCCGGGGGGCATCGCTGACCATGACGTCGGTGATCCCGGTCAGCGAGGTGATGTCAGCGGGGATCGGCACGCCCGGATTGACCAGTGCGGAGAACTCGGTCATCGGGCGGCCGGGGCTGAGCCTGACCGCTCCGATCTCGGTGATGCTCGCCGCGTCGGCCAGCCAGCCCGTCGTCTCGACGTCGACGACGACCAGGTCAGCCGCCGGCAGGAACGGCGCGGCCGGCAGCAGGCCGGACAGGAAGCGGAAGGTCTGATGCTCGCCTGCGCGGTGGCCCTCGCCGGGACTGGCGTCATCCGGCCCCGGCCGGGCGCCGGGGGACCGCCGATCCAGCTCTCGCCGCGGGCCGGTGTCTGGCGGGTCGAGCCGGGTACCGGGGTGCGGGTCGAGGCAGGCGCCGGGGTGCGGGTCGAGCGGCGCGCCAGGGTCTGGCGGCGTGGCGGCCTCCGCCTCCCCGGCGGGCAGGCCCGAGCGGGCGGCCCGGCCCCGAGGCGAGGCGGGGAGCCGCCGGCTCGCCAGCGGCTGGCGGGACTGTACCGGTGCGCTCACAAGGCCACGCTAGGGCCAGGCACTGACACTGCGCCGGGATCTGACGCCGCGCCACGCCGGGAGGCTGCCGCCCCTCGGCCAGACCGGGCGAACAGGCAGGCAGGCCGGACGTGCGGTGACAAAACTTATGCGAGACTGCGCGAAGTGGTTGAATGCGCAACGCGTGCTTACTACTGTGGCTGACCGAGCCAATCGCTTGGCAGCCGCTTCAAGAGCGGCGGCGATGGGCCGCTACCGAGTTCTTGGCCTGGCCGCGAGGTCGGCCGCGAACCGGGAGCCCTCTGGACACCGCGAGCGCAGCCGCTGAGGCAAGGGTGAGCGATGTCCGAGGCGCATCGGACTGGCCGAGGCCAGCGCCGACGGGCAGTTGCCACAGCCCGGGCCCGTTAGCAACTCGGCAGGTGAGCGTGGGAAAAGGAGCGTGCCTGGCGCGTGCGTACGCCGCTTGCAGTTCCCAGGGTCATGAGTCATCGCAGCACCGATGCCGGCGAGGTCGCCAGCGAGCGTGTGCCCGCCGGAGGCCGGAAGGCCACCAGAGCCGCAGGCTGGCGGCGGGGCTGGGTGATCGGCATCAGCCTGGCCACCGCGAGCGCCGTGGTCGGGATCGGCGGCTCGGCGGCCGCGCTTCCGCAGCCGAGCGTGACGCAGGTCAAGGCCAAGCTCGCCGAGCTCAACACCAAGTCAGCCAAGCTCGGCCAGCAGTACGACCAGGTGCTGCAGCAGCTGTCGGCGGCCAATCAGCGGCTGAAGGTGCTCAACAAGGAGACCGCCAGGTACCG
This sequence comes from Streptosporangiales bacterium, assembly GCA_017882645.1. Taxonomy (GTDB): domain Bacteria; phylum Actinomycetota; class Actinomycetes; order Streptosporangiales; family Streptosporangiaceae; genus Chersky-822. The sequence goes on from JADGPC010000300.1 coordinate 1,481, forward strand.
CAAGACGTTCGACGCGATGCGGCTGGAGATCGGCAGGCTGGCCGCCGTTGCCTATGAGCAGGGCGGTGCGAGTTCGCCGGTTGCGCTGCTGACTTCCGAGTCGCCGCAGCAGGTCCTGGATCAGTCCTCGATCCTGACCGAGCTGTCGATCGCGAACAGCTCGCAGATCGACCAGTACCGCGCGGCCAGCCGCCAGCTGCTGAACGCCCAGCAGGCCGCGACCAGGGCCCGGGCCGGGATCGTGCAGCTGAAGCACTCGCTGGCCAAGAGGATCGCCGTCCTCAACAAGCTTAAGCAGCAGCAGGAGACGCTGCTCGCCCAGCTGACGCCCACCCAGCAGCAGGGCGTGGGCCCGGGCGGGGGCGGCGGCACGGGCGGCGGTCCGCCTGCACCGGCCGGCTCCCAGGCCGGGAAGGCCGTCAGTTACGTCTACGCACAGCTCGGCTGCCCGTATGTCTACGGGGCGACCGGGCCGTGCAGCCAGGGGTTCGACTGCTCGGGCCTGACCAGCTCGGCGTGGGCATATGCCGGGGTCTCGATCCCGAGAGTCAGCTACGACCAGATGGGCTCGCTGCCCGCCGTGCCGCTGCACACCTCCTCGGGTGCCTTCACGGCGAAGTACCTGGAGCCTGGCGACATCCTCGGTTTCGCCGGCAACTCCCACGTCGGGATGTATGTGGGCGGCGGATACCTGATCGATGCGCCGGTCCCCGGCGCGAACGTCGAGAAGGTCGCGCTGTCGGGCTGGTACCTGTCGAACCTGGACGGGGCGGTCCGGCCGTAGGCCCATGCCCCGAGGAGTCGTGCCCGCTGAAAGGCGGCGGCTGAGGGAAGGCTGACCGGATGACCTTGGTGCCTGTCGTCTTCGGCGTGAGCGCGGACGGCAGGGCGGTCGCTGAGGCCCTGGTCGTGAATCCGGCCGAAGGCGAGTCCCTGCTCGCGCAGGCGCGCGCGGCCGGGTCTGAGCTGGCCTGGCGTTCAGCGGCCAGTGGGGACACAAGACCCCGGCGCAGTGGCCGGCCGACCGGCCGGCCGGAACGACCACCCTCGCGCTGCGCCGCGAGGGCCGGACGGCCGGCGTCTGCCGGGTCTTCCCGGCCGGCGGCCTGATCGACGCTCCTGGCCTGATCGAGGCCGACCGGGACGCGGCCGGTTACTTCAGGCTCCTCGTGGCGGCGCTGGCGGCGGTGCGAACCCCGTCGGTCACGGTGGAGTCCTGGGGTGACGGCCAGGACCGGGTCGATGTCTGCAAGCGGCTTGGCCTGGCGACGGCCGAGTATGTCCCTGGCTGGGAGTTCGATCTGGATAGCTGACGGCGATGGGTAAGGTAACCATCGTCATGCAGAAGGTCCTGATCGTCACCAATGATTTCCCGCCGCGCAGCGGCGGGATTCAGTCCTTTGTGCATGCGCTCGCGACCCGGCTGCCCGCCGGGCGAGTCGTGGTCTACGCGCCGGCCTGGCCGGGCGCGGCCGACTTCGACGCCAGGCAGCCCTTTCCGGTGGTGCGCCATCCGACCTCGCTGATGCTGCCGGTACCTACGGTGGCTAGGCGGGCCAGGGCAGCGCTGACCGAGCATGGCTGCGACACCGTGCTGTTCGGCGCCGCGGCTCCGCTCGGGCTGCTCGCACCGGGATTGCGCCGGGCCGGTGCCAGCCGGATCGTCGCCCTGACCCACGGTCACGAAGCCGGCTGGGCGGCACTGCCCGGCGCGAGGGCTTTGTTGCGGCGAATAGGCGATCACGTCGATGTCCTGACCTATCTCGGGGAGTACTTCAGGATCCGGCTGGCGAAGGCGCTGACTCCGGCGGCGGCCGCCAGGATGGTCAGGCTGGCGCCGGGGGTGGATAACGAGTCGTTCAGGCCTGGCGCCGGCGGCGCCGCGATCAGGGAGCGGCTCGGTATCGCGCCGGACGCGCCGGTGGTCCTGTGCGTATCGCGGATGGTGCCGCGGAAAGGACAGGACACGCTGATCGAGGCCTGGCCGCAGGTTCTGGCCAGGCTGCGGGCCGAGCCGGTTCCCGAAGGCGCCGGGCCGGCCGCCGAGCCGGCGCTGCTGCTCGTCGGCGACGGGCCATACGCGCGTGACCTCCGCCAGCTCGTGCAGCGCAGGCAGCTGGCCGGATCGGTCATCTTCACCGGGCCAGTGCCGTGGGAGGACCTGCCGGCCTATTACGACGCCGGCACGATCTTCGCGATGCCGTGCCGGACCAGGCGCCGTGGCCTCGATGTCGAGGGACTCGGCATCGTCTACCTGGAGGCGTCGGCGACCGGCCTGCCGGTCATCGGCGGCGACTCAGGCGGCGCCCCGGACGCGATCCTGCCCGGCGAGACCGGCTACGTGGTCGGCGGCCGTGACGTTGGCGCGCTGACCGAGCGGCTGATCCAGCTGCTCCGCGATCCGCGCGGCGCGACCACGATGGGCGAGAAGGGCATCGCCTGGGTCGACCGGGAGTGGCGCTGGGGCATTGTGGCCGGCCGGCTGGCCGAGATCCTGGCGGGATGATCGTCCGGAGACCCCGGCGGCGTGCCCCGGGACGTTCAGGAGTACTCGGCTCAGGAGTACAGGGCCTCGATCTCGTCGGCGTAGTCCTTGCTGACGACGTTCCGCTTGACCTTCAGCGACGGGGTCAGGTGCCCGCTCTCCTCAGTGAAGTCCGACCCGAGGATCCTGAACTTGCGGATCGACTCGGCCCGCGAAACGGCCTTGTTCGCGTCGTCCACGGCGGCCTGCAGCTCGGAGTTCAGCTCGGGGTCGCTGGCCAGGTCGGCCGCGGTGACGCTGGCTGGCTTGCCGTGCTCGCGCTTCCAGAAGTCCAGGGCTTCGGTGTCGAGCGTGATCAGGCAGCCGACGAACGGGCGGTTGTCGCCGACGACGATGCACTGGCTGATCAGGGGATGCGCCCGGAGCCGGTCCTCGAGGACCGCGGGGGCGACGTTCTTGCCGCCCGCGGTGACGATCAGCTCCTTCTTGCGGCCGGTGACGGTGAGGACTCCCTCGTCGTCCAGCGAGCCGATGTCGCCGGTGCGCAGCCAGCCGTCCGGGTCGAGTGCTTCCTGCGTCGCCTTCTCGTTCTGCCAGTAGCCGCGGAAGACAACCGGCCCCCTGATCAGGATCTCGCCGTCATCGGCGATCCGGATGGTGGTGCCGGGAATCGGCAGGCCGACCGTGCCGATCTTGTTGCGGCTCGGCCGGTTCACCACCGCGGCCGCCGACGTCTCCGTCAGGCCGTAGCCCTCGAGAACGGTGATGCCCGCCCCGCGGAAGAAATGCCCGAGCCGCTCGCCGAGCGGCGCTCCGCCGGAGACCGCGTACCTGACCTGGCCGCCGACCGCGGCGCGGAGCTTGCCGTACACGAGCCGGTCGAAGAGCGCGTGCCGCGCCTTCAGGGCCGATCCGGCGCCGCGGCCAGGGGCGTCGGCTCCCGGTGTCACTGACTGCGACCGGCTGTAGGCGATCGCGGTGTCCGCCGCCGCGGCGAAGATCTTTTTCTTGGC
>JADGPC010000301.1 GCA_017882645.1 Streptosporangiales bacterium
AGCTCGACCCGGAACAGGACCGGCGCATCCCCGGCCGACGAGGTCGCCCGCAGCCTGGCGACCCACTTGGCCGGCTCGTGCACCGCCACCCGCGGATCGTGCACGGCTCCGGTGACGAGCAGCGCGGGACGCGCCCCGGCGGGCGGGTTGTCGTACGGCGAGTACGACCTGATGACGGCGTAGTCAGCCGGATCGCGCGGGTCGCCCCACTCGTCCCACTCATTGATCGTCAGCGGGATCGACGGGTCGAGCATCGTCGTCACGCAGTCCACGAACGGCACCTCGGCGACCACGGCCCGCCACCGGCCGGGCCGCATCGAGTAGACGGCGCCCTGGAGCAGGCCGCCGGCCGACAGCCCGCGGGACACGATCCGGTCCCCGTCCACCAGCGCGGTGCCGTCGCGGGGGGACGACCCCCCGAACCCCCCCGCGGTGCCGTCGCGGCCGGCCAGCCAGTCGGCCACGTCGATGAAGTCGGTGAACGTCGTCGGCTTGGACCGCAGCCGGCCCTGCTGCCACCAGTTCCGGCCGCCCTCGCCGCCGCCGCGGATGTGCGCGATCGCGTAGACCACCCCGCGGTCGAGTAGCGAGGGCAGCCCGACGCTGAACTCGGGGTCCGAGCAGGCCTCGTACGCTCCGTACCCGTACAGCAGGCACGGTGCCGAGCCGTCCAGCCGGGTCTGCCGGGAGTAGGCCAGCGTGACCGGGATCAGCTGGCCGTCCGCCGCCCGCGCGCTCACTCGCCGCGTCGCGTACCGGGCCGGCTCGTAGCCCGGCACATCATGGCGCTTGAGCAGGAACCGTTCGCCGGTCGCCAGGTCGAGCCGGTACCAGGCCGGCGGCTCGATCAGCGACTCCTCCATGACGATGACCGACCCCGCGTCGTAGTCCTCGGCGTGCTCGACGCTGATCGATCCCGCCGCGAAGGCCGGCCGGACCTCGATCACCTGGCCGCCGGCCAGGTCAGTGATCGCCAGCAGCGGGTCACCGCCGCGCCGCAGCGTCAGCAGCAGCCGGCCGCCGATCACGTCGCAGCCGAGCAGCCGGGTGTCCGCGCGCGCCGGTGCGACTGCCGGGCAGCCGACCGCGGTCCAGTTCGCGGCGCCCGGCGCGCCGGCCGCCGCTCGCTTCAGCGTGAACTCGGGCTCGCCGTCATCGGTGACGATATACAGCCAGCCAGCCGCGGCGTCCGCCGCCCGCGCGTGATCCACGTGGTACTCGACGCCGCGCCGCCGGGGCTCGATCAGCACCGGGGCCGCCAGCGGGTCGGCCAGCGGGATCAGCCTGACTTCCGTGGTATCCCGGCATGCCGACGTGATCACGGCGAACTGGCCGCTGCGGGATGCGCGCAGCGTGATCTCGTACCGCGCGTCGGTCTCGGTGAAGAGCAGCACGTCATCGGCGGCCGCGGTGCCGACGCGGTGCCGCCACAGCTCGAACGGCCGGTTCAGCTCGTCCGGCACCAGGTAGAAGAGGTACTGCGAGTCAGCCGACCAGGCGGTGCCCGGGTAGCTGCGGGCGATGTCGTCGGGCAGGTCGCCGCCGGATCTCAGGTCCCTGATCCGCAGCCGGTAGATCTCGGCGCCGCTGGTATCGGCCGACCAGGCCAGCAGCGAGCCGTCCGGGCTGGGCAGCCGAGCGCCGACATCGACGTAGCCGGTCGCCTCGCCGATGATGTTCTCGTCTAGCAGGACTTCCTCGGCAGATTCTCCTGATCGTGACCTAAGAAACTGAAGGTTCTCTCTTCCTTGTGGTGTCCTGGTGCGGTAGATAAATCCTGATAGGGGCCATCCGACCGAGTCCTCGGCCCGGTCGGGGATCCGTCCGGCCGACTCCGCGACGAGCCGGCCGGTCAGCTCGGCCAGCTGCGCGGCGTGCCCGTCGTAGTAGGCCCGCTCCTCGGCGAGGTAGTCGCGCAGCGCCGGATGCTCATGGTCGCGCATCCAGGCGTAGTCGTCGGTCTCGGTGCTGCCGTGCAGTTCCCTGACCGAGCGGATGCGCGGGGCGCTTGGCGGAACGGGCGGCTGGCCGGAAGATCCAGGCATAGTTTCACATCTTATCGCGAAGGCGGTATGTAACAGTTGTTTTAATCGTAAACCGGATAAAGATCTCAAAATTGTTACGGTTGCTTGCCGTGGCGGCATAACTCCAGATAGCCCCCATACTGCATAGAGCCGCGCGGACCACAGAAGGTGGGCCAGACCGCACGACAGAGGAGAACCCCCATGCTCCGATCGAACTCCAGACCACGGCTGCGGCTGGCCGCCGCCGGTCTCGTACTCTGTGGCGGTCTCGCGGCGGCGACGCCCGCGCTCGCGGCGAACGCGGCCCCCGCCGCCCGGCTCGCCCCGGCGAGCAGCTCGGCTAACACGTCCACCTTCGTGGTCGGCGACACCGACGCGGTCGACACGCTGAACCCGTTCAACGGCTTCACCGGCCAGGACTACGAGGTCTACGGCCTCATCTACGACAACCTGATGGACTACGGCCAGCTCGACTACACCGGCACGCCCCGGCTCGCCACCTCGTGGTCGCACTCCAAGGACGGGCTGACCTGGACCTACCACATTCGCCACGGCGTGAAGTGGTCCGACGGGGTACCGCTGACCGCCGCGGACGTTGCTTACACCTTCCAGCGGAACATCAAGCCGAACTCGATCGAGCTGGCCGACAACGAGGCTTACGTCGGGGAGATCACCAGCGCGGTCGCCACCGGCAAGTACACGGTGGTGATGAAGGTTCGGCACTACACCCCGGTGATGAACCGGCTGATCGTGCCGATCCTGCCCAAGCACATCTGGGAGCACGTCAGCGACAAGCACCTGTCCTCGTTCGCCAACGACAACCCGGTCGGCTCGGGCCCGTTCACGGTGTCCAGCTTCTCGTCCAACCAGTCGATCACGCTGAAGGCCAACCCGCACTACTGGGGCGGCAAGCCGGGCATCAGCACCCTGGTCTTCCAGCGGTTCGACAACCAGACGGCGATGAAGGAGGCGCTGCTCAACGGGAGCATCGACTTCGCCGAGGGACTGACGCCCGCCCTGTGGCAGTCGCTGAAGGGGCAGCAAGGCGTCACCACGATCAACGCGCCGTCCGGCAACTTCGACGAGCTGGCGTTCAACAACGGCGCCGCCACGGTCTCCGGAACGCCGATCGGGAACGGCAATCCCGCGCTGACGGACGTCAACGTCCGGCACGCGATCAGCTACGCCATCAATACCCCTGAGATCGTCAAGAAGGTCTGGCTCGGCACCGCCACGCCGGGAACCTCGGTCATCCCGCCGATCTACACCCAGTTCCACTACACCCCGCCGGCCTCGGCCACGTACCACTACGACCCGGCCAAGGCCGAGGCGATCCTGACCGCCGACGGCTGGAAGATGGGGCCGAACGGCATCAGGCAGAAGAACGGCAAGAAGCTGACGCTGCGGTTCGCCGTCCGCAACCAGTCCCCTGAGGCCGTGCAGGAGGCCCCCTACATCGAGGGCTGGCTGAAGGCGGTCGGCATCGGCGTCACCCCCACCTCCATGTCGGACAGCCAGCTCACCGCCGATATCGGCAACGGCCAGTACGACATGTTCATCTGGGGCTGGGGGGTCGAGCCGAACCCGGACTTCCAGATGTCGGTCTTCACCTGCGGCCAGCGGTCCACCGGCACGTCGCCGAGCTACACGCCGGGCTGGTCGGACAGCTTCTACTGCAACCCGGCCTACGACAAGCTCTACCACCAGCAGCAGGGCCTGGACGGGGCGGCCCGGGCAGCGGTCATCAAGAAGATGGAGCAGATGCTCTACACCGACGACCCCTACTCGGTGCTCTACTACTGGAACGACACGCAGGCGTACCGCAGCGACCTGTTCACCGGGTTCGCGCCGCAGCCGGACAAGTCCAACGGCCTGTACCTGTACCAGGAAGTCTCCTGGTGGAGTTACCGGTGCATCCGCCCAGCCGGGTCGAGCCCGTCGCTGACCGACCACAACATCGGCTGCCAGCACGAGCTCGGCGCGGTGACCAAGGCCGCCGCCGCGGGAGTCAACGGCGGCCTGATCGGCGGCATCGCCGCAGCCGTCGTGGTGCTCGCCGCGGGGGCGTGGCTGCTGGCCAGGCGGCGCAGGACCGCGACCGCCGACGAGCGGGAGTAGCGCCTTGGCGGAAGCAATGCTCGACGGCGCCCGTGCCGCCGCGGAAGAGCGCAGCGGCACGGGCGCGGCCCGCTCGTATGGCCTGGCCCGCACCCTGTCGGTCAAGGTCCTGAGCGCGGTGATCACCCTGTTCGTGGTGCTGGTCGGCAACTTCTTCCTGTTCCGCGTGCTGCCCGCCGACCCGGCCAAGAACCTGACCCATAACAGTGCGCTGACCGCCAGCCAGCTCGCGGCCATCAACCGGACCTTCGGGCTCGGCCTGCCGCTGCCGCAGCAGTTCTGGAACTACCTGGTCCAGACCTTCCACGGCAACCTGGGCCGCTCGTTCGTCAACGAGCTGCCGGTATCCCAGCTGATCAGCCAGGCGCTCTGGCCGACGATCCTGCTGGTCGGGACGTCCACGCTGCTGTCGACGGTGATCGGGGTCTGGATCGGCATCCGGGGCGGCTGGAACCGCGGCAGCAGGTTCGACAGGTCATCGACCGCGTTCGTGAACGTGCTGTACGCGATGCCGGACTTCTGGCTCGGCATGGTGCTGCTGATCGCGCTGGCGGGCAAGCTGGCGATCTTCCCCGACGGCGGCATGCACAGCTTCACCGGCGCCGGCTCCGGGCTGTCCGGCCTCGGCGACCTGCTCTGGCACCTGACCCTGCCGTGCCTGGTCCTGACCCTGGTCTACCTGGCCGAGTACTCGCTGGTGATGCGGTCCTCGCTGATCGACGAGCTGCAGGCCGACTACCTGCTGACAGCGCGGGCCAAGGGGCTCAGGGACGATCTGGTCCGGCGCCGGCATGCGGTGCCGAACGCGCTGCTGCCGTCGATCACGCTGATCATGCTCAACCTGGGGTTCGTGATCTCCGGTGCGATCACGACCGAGACCGTGTTCTCCTGGCCAGGGCTTGGCCGGCTCTCCTACGTCGCGCTGAACGCGCCCGACTATCCCACGCTCGAGGGCACCTTCCTGCTGTTCTCCGCGGCCGTGATCGTCGCCAACCTGATCGGGGACCTGCTGCTCACCGTGTTCGACCCGAGGGTGAGGCAGGCATGAGCGCCCCAGCCGCTGGCACCAGCACCGCCGGAGGCAACGGGCCCGCGGCCGCGCTGCCGCCGACTGGCACGCCGCTGACGCCGCGCCGGCTCGCCAGGGCCCGCCGGAAGGCGGCGCTGGCCAGGTTCTGGCGGGAGTTCCGCCGGGACCGGCGCGGCATGGTCGGCCTGATCGTCCTGGGCCTCATGATCGCCGTCGCCCTGCTCGCGCCGGTACTGGCGAACTCGCGCGGGCTGAACCCGATCTACGCCATCGCGACCCCCAACTCCGGGCCGAGCCTGCATGATCTGCTCGGCACCGACAACGACGGCCGCTCCGTGCTGACCCTGCTGATCTGGGGCGCGCGCAACTCGCTGCTCGTCGGCTTCACCGCCACCCTGATCTCGATGCTGATCGGCGCGCTGGTCGGCGTCGTGGCCGGGCATTCCGGCAGCATCCGCGCCCGGGCTGGCAGGCTCACCGACAACCTGATGATGCGGGCCACCGACTGGTTCCTGGTCGTCCCGTTCCTGCCGCTGGCGATGGTGCTGGCCCGCACCATCGGCCCGTCGCTTGGCGTGATCATCCTGGTCATCGGCCTGACCTCGTGGGCCGGCACGGCGCGGATCGTGCGCGCCCAGGCGCTGGCCGTCGAGACTAGGCCTTACCTGGAGCGAGCCAAGGCACTCGGCGCGGGCCACTGGCACCAGATGTACCGGCACGTCCTGCCGAACGTGATGCCGCTGCTGCTGGCCAACACGATCCTGACCGTCGCGGGGACGATCCTGGCCGAGACCACGCTCTCCTTCCTGGGCCTGGGCGACCCGGTCCGGCCGACCTGGGGCGAGATGCTCGGCGCCGCCTACAGCAACGGCGTCGGAACCGGCAACATCGTCTGGCTGCTGGCTCCCGGCATCGCGGTCATCGCCGTGGTGATGGCGTTCACGCTCGTCGGGCACGCGCTCGAGGCCGTGCTCGACCCGAAGCTCAGGGGGCGCTGATGTCACTGCTCGAACTGCGCGACCTGGCCATCACCTACCGGACGGAAGGCGGGCCGGTGCCTGCCGTTCGCGGCGTGAACCTGAGCCTGGAGGCCGGTCAGACGCTCGGCCTGGCCGGCGAGTCCGGCTGCGGCAAGTCGACGATCGCCGCGTCTGTCCTGCGGCTGCTGCCGCTGTCAGCGACTGTCACCGGGCAGATCCTGTTCAACGGCGAGGACGTGCTGACGATGAACTGGGGCCGCCTGCGCGCGGTCCGCTGGGCGGGCGCCTCGATCGTGTTCCAGGGCGCGCTGCACTCGCTCAACCCGGTCCGCAAGATCGGCAGCCAGATCGGCGAGCCGATCCTGCTGCACGAGCCGGGCGTCAGCAAGGAGGCGGCCGGCCGCCGGGTCACCGACCTGCTCCGGTCGGTCGGCCTGCCGGCCGACCGGGCCGACAGCTACCCGCACGAGCTGTCCGGCGGGCAGAAGCAGCGCGTCATGATCGCGATGGCGCTGGCCTGCTCGCCGAACCTGATCATCGCCGACGAGCCGACCACCGCGCTGGACGTGATGATCCAGGCCCAGGTGCTGAACCTGATCGGCGACCTGGTCAGGGATCGCGGGATCGGCATGATCATGATCAGTCACGACCTGTCCGTGCTGTCAGCCACCTGCCAGCGGCTGGCCGTCATGTACGCGGGCCGGATCGTCGAGGAGGGCCCGGCGCGTCAGGTCTTCACCGATGCGCGGCACCCCTACGCCGAGGCCCTGGCCTGGGCGTTCCCGATCATCGGCGACGTCAGGACCAGGATGAGCCCGCGCGGCCTGCCCGGCGACCCGCCGGATCCGGCCGACGTGCCGTCGGGGTGCAGCTTCCACCCGAGGTGCGCGGTCGCGCAGCCGGCCTGCTCGACCAGGGACATGGAGCTGTGGCCGGCCGGCGAAGGGCGCCGGGCAGCCTGCGTCCGGGTACTTCCCGCTGGCCACGGCGAGTCCGCGGCTGGCCCTGTTGAGCAAGAAAATGACCAGCCAGAAGAGGCCGTCTCATGACCCCGAGCCGCAGCCAGGCCGCCGTCGCCTCCGGCGTGCGAACATCACCGATCCTCTCGGCAGCCGGCGTGCGGGTGGAATTCGCCGGCCGGGGTCGCCGCCGGGGCGTCGCGACGGCGGTCGACGGCGTCAACCTGGACATCGCGCCCGGTGAGATCGTCGCGCTGGTCGGCGAGTCGGGCTGCGGCAAGACCACGCTGGCCAGGACCATGCTGGGGCTCGAGCGGCCGACGGCGGGGCAGGTCAGGTTCGCCGGGCAGCCGCTGTCGTACCGGTCGAGGGCGCTGCGGGGGTACCGGCGCAGCGTGCAGCTGGTCCTCCAGGACCCGACCGGTTCGCTGAACCCGCGGCACACCGTCTACGAGGCCATCGCCGAGGGAGTGCGCATCCACCGGCTGGACAACGAGGAGGCCAGGGTCGCCGACGCGCTCGCCAGGTGCGGGCTGCGGCCGCCGGAGCGGTTCTTCCAGCGCTACCCGCACGAGCTGTCCGGCGGCCAGCGTCAGCGCGTCGTCATCGCCGGGGCGCTGGTGCTCGAGCCGAGCGTGCTGGTCGCCGACGAGCCGGTCGCCTCGCTCGACGCCTCGGTTCGCGGCGAGATCCTGTCCCTGCTGCTCAGGCTGCGCGACGAGCTCGGGCTCGCCGCGCTGGTCGTCACGCACGACCTCGGCCTGGCCTGGAACATCGCCGACCGGCTCGCGGTGATGTACCTGGGCCGGATCGTCGAGGTCGGGACCCCCGAGCAGGTGTTCGCCGACCCTCGCCACCCGTACACCAGGGCCCTGATGTCGGTGCTGCCCGAGTCGCCGATCGAGCCGATCGTGCTCACCGGGGAGCCGCCTGACCCGACGAGGATCCCGCGCGGCTGCCGGTTCCATCCGCGCTGCCCGGACCTCGCCTCGGGCGCGGCGGCCGGTGCCGGGGTGGCCGAGCGGTGCACGGGGGTCCCCCTGCCCGTGCTGCCCGCCGCCGGCGGGCACGAGGAACTGGTCTCGTGCCACCTGGCCCAGGCTCGCCTGGCCCCCTGACGGAGCGCGAGCGCGACGTGCGCTCCGTCGCGGCCGGGCACGATGCGAACGCGGAGGTCGCGGCGCGGCTGCACCTGTCGCCCGGCACGGTCCGGAGGGCAAGCTGTGAGCCGGGACCGGCTCTAGCGCGCCGCGGCCCAGCGGCGGATGGCATCGATCCTGTCCCGCACCTGGACCGCCGTCGCCTGGGCCAGGGCCGGGCCGCCGCAGGTGCGGCGGAGCTCGGCGTGGATCGCGCCATGCGGCTGGCCCGTCCGGTGATGCCAGGCCGCGACCAGCCCGTTCAGCTCCTTGCGCAGTGCGGTGAGCGTTTCCCGCGTCCCGGCCGACGGCGTTCGCGGCTGCGGAATCCCGTCCGGCGAGGTCGTGTCGGCGACGCGGGCCCCGGCTCCGCCTCGCCGTCGCTTGCTGATCTGCTCCGCATGCCGCTGCTTCAGCAGCATCGCCACCTGCTCGGGGTCGAGGAGGCCAGGCAGGCCGATGAAGTCCTCGTCGTCTGGTGAGGCGCCGAACTCGCCGCCGTCGTACAGGACCCGGTCGAAGTGCGCGGTCGACTCCAGCGCCTGGAAGGGCAGCTCGTCCAGGCTGTCCGCGTGATCGCGGCGCTGCTGTGCCTCGGCCAGCGCCCGCTCCTCGTCCTCCTCGCCGGAGCGGGGCCGCAGCACGTGGTCGCGCTCGGCCTCCAGGTCGGCCGCGTAGCCCAGCAGGACGGGGATCGAGGGCAGGAAGACCGACGCGGTCTCGCCGCGCCGCCTGGCCCTGATGAACCGGCCCACCGCCTGCGCGAAGTACAGCGCGGTGCTGACGCTGGTCGCGTACACGCCGACGGCCAGCCGCGGGATGTCCACTCCCTCGGAGACCATCCGGACCGCGACCATCCACTTGTCGGCGGAGTCGGTGAACGCCGCGATCTTCCTGCTCGCTGTCCGGTCGTCGGACAGCACCACGACCGGCCGCTCGCCGGTCAGCCTCCTGATCACGGCGGCGTAGGCCCGGGCATCGTCGTGGTCGCCGGCGATAACCAGCCCGGCCGCGTCCGGCATGCCCTTGCGCACCTCGCTCAGGCGCCGGTCGGCCGCCTCGATGACCCGGGCTATCCACTCGCCCTTGGGATTCAGCGCGGTCCGCCACGCCTGCGCCATCAGGTCGTTCGTCATGGGCTCGCCGAGCGCTCCGGAGAGCTCATCGCCGGCCCTGGTCTGCCACCGCATCTGGCCGGAGTAGGCGAGGAAGATGACCGGCCGCACCACTGCGTCACCGAGCGCGGGGCCGTACCCGTACACGTAGTCGGACGAGCTGCGCCGCGCGCCGTCGCTGTCGAGCTGGTAGGTGACGAACGGGATCGGGTTCGCGTCGCTCCGAAAGGGGGTGCCGGTCATGGCCAGCCGGCGCTTGGCGGGCTCGAACGCCTCCCGGACTGCCTCCCCCCAGGACATCGCGTCCCCGGCGTGATGGATCTCATCGAAGATCACCAGCGTCGGCCTGGCCTGCGTGCGCTGACGGTGCAGCGCCGGATGCGCCGCCACCTGCGCGTAGGTCACCGCGATGCCGACGAAGTCGGCCGACGCCCGGCCCTGGGCGTTCCGGTAGGCCGGGTCGAGGGCGATGCCCATCCGGTGCGCGGCCCCCGCCCACTGGTGTTTCAGGTGCTCGGTCGGGGTCACGACCGTGATCGCCATGATCTCCCGCCGGGCCAGCAGCTCGGCCGCGATGGTCAGCGCGCAGGCTGTCTTGCCCGCGCCTGGCGTCGCGACCAGCAGGAAGTCGCGGCGCGGCACGCGGAAGTAGG
>JADGPC010000302.1 GCA_017882645.1 Streptosporangiales bacterium
ACCAGCAGGATTGTCCGCCAGCGGCCCTTGATCTGCACGAGCGCGATCAGCAGGCACACCAGCAGCACGTACCCGGCGTTTCCGAAGACTTCGGAGTTGGCCGGGACGATCACCCAGTCGCGCAGCGCTGCGGCGATCCAGCCGGCTGAGGCCGGCCCGCCCACTACCGCGCGTGCCGAGATGGCCGCGGCGATGGCATGGGCGGCGAAGCCGAGCGCGACGGTCGCCGCAAGGACCGCGGCCACTCTGCGCCACGGGCGCAGCTTGACCACCAGGGTCAGCAGGATCAGGCCGTAGAAGAGGTAGCCCGAATCGGCCGGGCTGCGCAGCAGCCCATCGTAGATGACCATTACCACTAGGGCGCCGACGGCCGCGCCGGCGATGCTGCCGGCGCCACCGAGGATGAGCCCGGTGTAGATCAGGATCAACATATACGTGTCGAAATCGGTCGGAAACACGCTGGCATGCTGCGCCGCGAAGATGGTGCCGGCCAGCGCCGCGACCACGGCGCCGAACGCGAACGCCATCAGCTTCACCCGGTTGACTGGGATCGTCATCAACGCTGCGGCCAGCGAGTCCTCGCGCACGGCCCGCCACGCTCGCCCGGTGCGCGAGGTATCGAGCAGCCGCAGCACCGCCATCGTGACCACAGCCAGGATCACGAGCAGGTAGTAGTAGCTCGTGTTGCTGGTGAGCTGATGCCCGAAGCCGCGGATCGGGTCGATCCCGACGATCCCGTTGGCGTCACCCAGCGTGCCGGGTGCCACATTGTTGGTGAACTCGACGAATGCCTCGCCGAAGAACAGCGTAACGATCGCCAGGTAATCGCCGATCAGCCGCCGGGACGGCCAGCCGACCAGCAGCCCGAGAATCGCGGCGCCGATCATCACCATTGGTACGGACACGTAGGCCGGCAGGTGGATACCGGCCGCGCCGACCTGACCCGAGGACAGCAGTGCGAACCCGTAGGCACCGAAGCCGAAGAACGCGACGTAGCCAAGGTCGGCCAGACCGGCCCAGCCCACGACGATGTTCAGCCCGACCGCAAGCAGAACGATCACCAGCGCGTCGATCCCGACCTGCAGCTGGAACCCGCCGAGGCCGAGCAGCGGCAGCGCAGCTCCGGCCAGGCCCGCAAGCGCGAGCTTGGGCCACCAGCCGATTCGCTCGGACTGGCGCTGCGCGGCGCCCAGCCAGGACGGCAGATACTCACGCCGGTGCGCCTGCCTGGCGACCCACTCGTCGGCCCCGACCTTCGGTCCGGCCGCCGGAGGCTGCGAATCGCGGCTCACGGGGGGTCACACCTTCTGCAGCTGGGCCCGGCTGAGCAGCCCACTGGGCCGCACGAGCATCACCGCGATCAGCAGCGCGAACACGAGCAGGTTGGTGTACGTCGAGGAGATGTAACCCGTAATAAAGGACTCCGCAACACCGATCAGCAGGCCGCCGAGCATCGCGCCGGGGATAGACCCGATGCCGCCGACGACGGCCGCGGTGAACGCCTTGAGACCGGCGATAAAGCCGATCGTCGCCGTCACCTGGTTGAACAACAGCCCGCCCATCACCCCGGCCACACCCGCGAGCGCCGAGCCGAGAAAGAAGGTCGCCGAGATCGTGAAGTTCACGTTGATCCCTAGCATCTCGGCGGCCTCCCGGTCGGCGGCAACAGCCCGCATCTGCTTGCCAAGCTTCGTCCGGCTGACCAGCAACTGCAGGCCGACCATCAGCAGGAGGCCCAGCACGAGGACCATGATCTGCACGGCGTCGATGCTGACCGGCCCGATCTGGATCCCGCTGGAGAACGAGATGAAGTCCGGCGTGTTGTAGACGCGCGGCTGCGCGCCGAACAGCAGCAGGGCCGAGTTCTCCAGGAAGAACGAGATACCGATCGCGGTGATCAGCGGCGCGACCCGCGGCGCGTCCCGCAGCGGCCGGTAGGCGAAGCGCTCTATCGCGACGCCCAGGCCGCCTACTAGGCCGGCCGCCAGCACGAACATGATCACCAGCAGCAGCGGCACGGGGATCGTCAGCGAATCCGGGCCGCCGAACCACTGGATCACGAAGAAGCCGACGTAAGCGCCGATCATGTACAGATCGCCGTGCGCGAAGTTGAGCAGCTGCAACACGCCGTAGACCATCGAGAAGCCCAGCGCGACCAGCGCATAGAGCGCGCCGGTGGTGATGCCGTTCACCAGTTCCTGGAAGAAGAAGGCCATACGCGAGGGTCCTGCCCGTCGTCATGCTCGGCTGCTAAATGGGTTGCCGATCAGCCAGGGATCGGCTGGTACTCGCCCGCTGAGTTGATCTTGTACAGGAAGAAATTGTGGTGGACTGAATCGCCGCGGGAGTCGAACTGGATCGGGCGCCCGAGGATCGTGGTTGGCTCGTTCGTCTTCTTGATCGCCGCCAGCACTTTGGCGCGGCTCGGGGTCTGGCCGGACCTGCAGACCGCGGCGATCGCCTCGTCGACCACATGCATGGCAGCGAAGGTGGTCGGGCCGGCCACCCCGAAGAATCCGTGCGCCTTCGCGGTCGCGACGATCGCCGCGTCCGCGGGAATCGCGGAGATGTCCGTGCCGAACGAGGACACGTACGAGCCGACGATCGTGAACGTGCCCGGCCCGAACACGCCGTCCGTGCCGAAGATCACGGCCTTCTTGTGCTGCTGGGCGAGGTCGCGGCCGAATTGCTGGGCGTTGGCCGCGATCTGCCAGGGCAGGACCATGACCGACATGGCGGGCGTGACCTTGGCCACCAGCGAGGAGAAGTCGGTGGCCTGCTGCGAGGCCGACTCGTGATCCACTTTGATCCCGGCCGCCTTGAAGATCGGCACCATCGCCGCGACCAGGCCGGTTGAGTAGGCCTCCTGGTCATCGACGATCATCAGGGTCTCCGGGTGCAGGTTCTTGACGATGTAGTTGGCGTCCTGCGGCCCTTGCACGCTGTCATTCGACACGGTCCGGAAGAACGTCGGGTACTTGCCCGTCGTGAGTACCGCGGCGGTCGCCGATCCGGAGATGAACGCCATCCCCGCCCGGGTCATCAGGG
>JADGPC010000042.1 GCA_017882645.1 Streptosporangiales bacterium
GAGGACTGGCCGGTGATGCCGGTGGCCAGGTGCGGATTCACGCTGAAGCCCACCGGGTTCTTCGGCCGGAACCCGACCCTGGACGTGCCGCCGCCCGCCGGGCACTGCCAGGACGGCCGCTAGCCGCGCGGCCGGGGAGCGCCGATGCCGAGGCCGAGATGGGCGGGCCGGGGCAGGCTCGCGTGCGCCGACAGCAGCGCATCGACCGCCGCCCACCGGTCGGCCGGCATCGCCGTCACGCCGCCCGCCGCCTCATCGACATGCAGGTACAGATGCTCGCCGGTCGCGACCGCGGTCCGGTCGCCGCGGCTCAGCAGCGTGTGCACCCGCATCCGCTTCGGGTCCGCGCTGACCAGGAGGCTCTCGGCGGCCAGGACGTCGCCCCGCTTGGTTTCGGCGAGATAGCGGATGTGGCTCTCGACGGTATACATTGCCCGTCCGGTGGCCACCCGGTAGCTCTCGCTCAGGCCGAGGTCGGCGAAGAGCACCTCGTTGGCCTCGCTGAGCACGATCGCGTAGCCGGCGTCGTACAGATGGCCGTTGTAGTCGATCAGGTCCTCGCGGACCTCGGTCCGGTACCGCGCGTACGGCGCGCCGGGCCCGGCCGGCCCGGCCGGCCCGGCGGCCTCAGGCACGGCGGTGCTTCTCGAGCAGCAGCAGCAGGTCGACCAGAAACTCGTCGCGCCGCTGCTCGAGCTGGCGCACCGGCACGTCGCCGACCGACTCGTCGACTCCCGCGACCACGAGGTCACGCAGCCGGGGGGTGAGGTCCGGCGCGGTCAGCCTGGTCCACGGCTCGGCCAGCGCCGGGCCGAAGTGGTCGAGCATGTGTGCCATCCCGCCCGCCCCGCCGGCGAGGTGGAACGTGAGCATCGGGCCCATCAGTGCCCACCGCAGCCCCGGCCCGTAGGTGATCGAGTCGTCGATCTGCTGGACGGTAGCCTGCCCCGAGTCGATCATGTGCAGCGCCTCGCGCCACAGCGCCTCCTGGAGCCGGTTGCCGACGAAGCCGGGCACCTCGCGGTCCATCGTCAGGCACACCTTGCCGGACAGCGTGTAGAACTGCTCCGCCCACGCCACGGCGGCCTGGCCGGTGTGCTGGCCGCCGACGACCTCGACCAGCGGGATCAGGTACGGCGGGTTGAACGGGTGCCCGACCACGAACCGGCCGGGCGTGGTGGTGCCCGCCGCCATCTGGCTCATCGCGAAGCCGGACGTGCTCGACGCCACGACGACCCCTGGCGGCGTGGCGGCATCGAGCTCGGCGAGCAGCTTGACCTTGGCGTCGAGGACTTCCGGCGCGGATTCCTGGACGAAGTGAGCGTCAGCTACCGCGTCGGCCAGGCTGTCAGCGAACCGCAGCCGGTCGCGGGTGGCGCCCGGTCGCAGGCCGAGCCGCTCGAGCGCCGGCCAGGCGCTCTCGACGAGCGCGGTCAGCCGCCGGTCGGCTCCCGGACCTGGATCCCACGCGACGACGTCGTACCCGGCGCGCAGGAAGTGCGCGGCCCAGCCGGCTCCGATGACGCCTGTGCCGATGACGGCGACGGTACCGGCGGCCTCCGGGGCCGGGGGAACGCCCTCGCTCACCAGCCAACCTGGTCGAGGCCCTTGAGCCCGAGGATCTCGCGGGCGTCGGCGGGGGTCGCGATGTCAAGCGACAGCTCGCCGAGGATCCGCACGATCTTGGCGACCTGCTCGGCGTTGGACTCGGCCAGCCGGCCCTTGCCGATGAACAGGCCATCCTCAAGCCCGACGCGGACATGCGAGCCCATCACAGCGGAGACGGTGATCATGTTGAACTGATGCCGGCCGGCGCCCAGCACCGACCACTGCACCGCGTCGCCGAACAGCCGGTCCGCGGTGGCCTTCAGGTGCGCGAGGTGGTCGACCTCAGCGCCGATGCCGCCCATCACGCCCATGATCGTCTGCAGGAAGATCGGCGGCTTCACCAGTCCCTCGCCGAGGTAGTACGCCAGCGTGTACAGGTGGCCGACGTCGTAGGCCTCGTACTCGAAGCGGGCACCCGTGGTCGGGCCGACGTGGGTCAGCATGTGCTCGATATCCGCGAAGGTGCTGACGAACGGCTCGGTCCTGGTGCTCTCCAGGTACGGCTCCTCCCAGCCGAACTTCCACTTGCCCGCGTACTTACCGATCATCGGGAAGCTGCCGTAGTTGAAGGTGCCCAGGTTCAGGGTGCACAGCTCGGGCTTGGTCTCGTAGATCACCCGCAGCCGGTCGGCCACCGACATGCCGGTCCCGCCGCCGGAGGTGATGCTGATGACGGCATCGGTCTCGGCCTTGATCGCCTTCAGGTACTCCAGGAAGACCGCGGGATCGGCGGTCGGGCTCCCGTCCTTCGGATCGCGAGCGTGCAGGTGGATGACCGACGCTCCGGCCTGGACGGCGGCGACCGACTGGGCGACCACATCCTCGACGGTGTAGGGCAGGTGCGGCGACATGGTCGGCGTGTGGCCCGACCCCGTAACCGCGCACGTGATGATGACCTTGCGGGCTGCCGCCACAGTGGCCTCCGAGACTGCTCGACAGGTGAATGGCGTACGGACGCAGCGCACATCACGAGCGCTCGCCGCATCATATGAAACGCTTCCCGACTCCGGCGGGCTTGTCAAGACCCTGCTAGCCGAGTCACGGCGCTGCGGGCTGAGCCGGGCCAGCCGGTCAGTCGCGCAGCGTGGCCTCGACCGACGCGGCCGCCTCGATGGCGACCGCTCCGAGCGCGGGGAACCGTGACGGCGGTACCCGGTCGGCTGGGCCCCAGATGCTGAACACCGCGAGCGGACGGTCCTCGCCCGGCCGCAGCACAGGGGCTGACACACCGCACAGCGCGGGCTCGAGCTCACCAGCGGACACCGCATAGCCCTGCTCGCGGACCTGGCCGAGTTCGGCGAGCAGTCGCGCGACGTCGGTGACCGTGGCGTCCGTGAATCCTTCGAGCGCCGGGCCGAGCACGCCGCGTGCCTCGGTTTCCGGCAGCCAGGCCAGCCACGCCTTGCCGGTCGAGGTCGCATGCAGCGGGACCGGACGGGCCAGCCAGTTGACGGTCAGGACGGCCGGAGGCGCCACCTCGTCGACGTAGACGAGGCCTGACCGGCGCCCGACCGCCAGGTCGGCTGCCTCGCCGGTCTGCGCACAGATCCGCTCCAGCACATGGTGGGTCCGCCGGACTAGGCCGTCCGCCCCGGAGGCCGCGGCTAGCCGGGCGACGGTGTATCCGATCTGGTACCGGTTGGTAGCCGGATCGCGGTCCACCAGGCCCGCGCCCTCCAGGGTCGCGAGCAGCCGCCACGCGGTCGCGCGGTTGATGCCGCACGCCAGCGCGAGTTCGGCGGCCGTGTCCCCGCGAGGCGACGCCGCGGCGACGGCGTCGAGAAGCGCGACGGCCCTCTCCACGGACTGAACCCGCACGCCAGAGGCATGCTCGGCGGTTCCTCCGGCGGTCCGCTCCGGTGTGCTCACGGCCTGGTCCCTGTCGGGTTGACGGTTGCTGCTGACGCTGTCTATCGTCGCATAATACGAACACCTGTCGCGTTGATCGAACGCCGCGATGTGCCGTTGGGGGGAGTCGCCGCGTCATGATCGATGCGCCGCTCAGACTCCACCAGGCGACGGTTCCGCCGGAATGGCTCGATTACAACGGCCACATGTCCGAGTGGTGCTACCTGCTGCTGGTCGGCGACGCCGCTGATGCTTTCTTCCGCTACGTCGGCATCGACAAGGCGTACCGCGCCGCCGGCCACTCGCTCTATACCGCCGAGACGCACCTGCACCATCTCCGCGAGGCCGCCCTCGGCGACCGGCTCGAGGTCCCGCTGCAGGTGCTCGACGTCGGGCCAAAGAGCCTGCATCTGTTCCACAGCGTGCGCGATCAGGCCACCGGGGAACCGGTAGCGACCGCCGAGCAACTCCTCGTACACGTCGACATGGCGGCTGGCCGCGTCGTCCCGATGCCCGCGGCTCTGCACGGCCGGGTCGAGGCGATCCGCGCGGCGCATGCCGCCCTGCCGAGGCCGGCCGAGGCCGGGCACGTCATGGGCATCCGGCGCGGGGCGGGGTGGTGAGGAGGACAGATGGACTTCGCGCTCAGCGAGGAACACCGGGCGATCATCGAGACGGTGCGCAGCTTCGTCCGGCGGGAACTGGTCCCGCACGAGGATCTCGTCGAGCGGCTCGACGAGGTGCCGGACGACCTCGCACGCGAGATCCGCGGTAAGGCCATCGCGGCCGGGCTGTACGCCGCGAACTTTCCCGCCGAAATTGGCGGCGGCGGGCTTGATGCGCTGTCGCTGACGCTCGCCGAGCGGGAGCTCGGCTGGACGTCGTATGCGCTGCAGGCCCTGGTGACCAGGCCGAGCAACATCCTGCAGGCCTGCCAGGGGGACCAGGTGCGCAATTACCTGCTCCCGGCCATCCGCGGCGAGCGGCACGACTGCCTGGCGATGACGGAGCCGGGCGCCGGATCGGACGTCCGCTCGATGACCACCACCGCCCGCCGGGCAGACGGCGACTGGGTGATCAACGGCACCAAGCACTTCATCAGCCACGCGGACATGGCCGACTTCGTCGTGCTGTTCGCGGTGACCGGAACCGGCGGCGGACGCTCGGCGATATCGGCGTTCCTCGTCGACCACGACACCCCCGGACTGACAGTCCGCCGCGGACGGCCGTCCGTCTCGCACCGCGGGTACCACCATTGCGAGCTGTCGTTCACCGACTGCCGGGTGCCCGGCTCCGCGCTGCTCGGCACCGAAGGCCGCGGGTTCGACCTGCTGAGCGAATGGCTCGGCGCCAGCCGGCTCACCGTGGCGGCGTTCAGCGTGGGGCGGGCCAGGCGCGTGCTTGAGTTGGCGACCGGCTGGGCGGCGACCCGCCGGCAGTTCGGGCGGCCGGTCGGCCAGTTCCAGGGTGTCGGCTTCAGCCTCGCCGACATGGCGACCGAGCTGGAAGCCGCCGAGCTGCTGACGCTCCGGGCCGCGTGGCGGCTGACCCAGGACCAGATGAGCGATTCCGACGCGGCCATGGCCAAGCTCTATGCCTCGGAAATGCTCGGCCGGCTCACCGACCAGGCGGTGCAGATCTTCGGCGGCATGGGCCTGATGAGCGACCTGCCGATCGAGCGGTTCTGGCGCGACGCGCGGGTCGAGCGGATCTGGGACGGGACCAGCGAGATCCAGCGGCATATCATCTCGCGGTCCATGCTGCGCGAAAGGGGCGCCTGACATGACGGCAGCCGGGGTCAGGACCGAGGCGTCGGCGGGCGTTCTCGTCGTCACGCTCGACCGGCCGAGCGCTAACGCCGTCGACGTGGCCACGAGCCGCGCGCTCTACGACGCGTTCGCCCGGCTCGAGAACGACCCCCGGCTGCGGGCCGGTGTCCTGACCGGAGCGGGCGGCCGGTTCTTCTGCGCCGGCTGGGATCTGAAGGCGGCAGCCGCCGGCGAGGCCGTCGACGCTGACCACGGGCCGGGCGGCTTCGCCGGACTCACCGAGCTGCACGGCCGGTCCAAGCCGGTCATCGCCGCGGTCAACGGGCTGGCGCTCGGCGGCGGTTTCGAGCTGGTGCTCGCCGCCGACCTGGTCGTCGCCGCGGACCACGCGGAATTCGGCCTGCCCGAGACCGGGCTCGGCATCATCCCGGATGCCGGCGGGGTGCTGCGCCTGCCGCGCCTGCTGCCGCGCCCGGTCGCGGTGGAATTGCTCCTGACCGGACGGCGGATGACCGCGCAGGAAGCGCTCGACCGAGGAATCATCAACCAGGTCGTCCCCGGCGGTCAGCTGCTGACCGCGGCGCGGGAGCTCGCGGACCGGATCGCC
>JADGPC010000303.1 GCA_017882645.1 Streptosporangiales bacterium
GCCTGCCCGGCCAGCCGGAAGGCCTGCGACTCGGTGAAGTCCTTCATCTGGGAGATCAACGGGGTCTCGGACGACTCGCCCGTGCCGAGGACATGCACCGCGGGCTTGGGAAAGTCGCCTGCCCGGTCGGCCGACGTCACGACCAGCGCGCCGCCGCCGTCGGTCACCAGGCAGCATTCGAGCAGGTGGAACGGGTAGGCGACGATCCGCGAGGCGAGCACGTCGTCGACCGTGATCGGGTCGCGGTACATGGCCCGCGGGTTCTTCGCGGCCCACCGCCGCTGCGCCACCGCCACGTAGGCGAGCTGCTCGTGAGTGAGCCCGTAGTCCTTCATGTAGCGCAGCGCCGGGATGGTGAACGCGCTGGTCGCGCCGAACACACCGTACGGCGCCTCGAACTGCCCGGGGATCGAGGACGGCGCCATCGCGAACCTGGCGGCGCCGACCCTGGACCGGCCGGACTCGCCGTGGGTGATCAGCACCGTGCTGGCGTGCCCGGCCATGATCGCCGCCGCCGCGTGCCGGACGTGCAGCAGGAACGACGTGCCGCCGACGCCGGTGCCGTCCATCCAGCGCGGGACGATGCCGAGCGCGTGCGCGACCTGGACCGGTCCCGGCGCGCTGACCGTCGCGATCCCGTCGATGTCCTTCGTGGACAGGCCGGCGTCGGCGAGGGCGTTCAGCGCCCCTTCCAGGTGCAGCTGGAGCGTGGAGTGGCCCGGCAGCCTGCCGACCTGGTCGGTCTCGGCCGCCCCGGCGATGATGACCCCGCTCAACGACCCTCCTCCGCTGGAGCGAACACCGGCAGGCTCACGTCGCCGCGCTGTTCGAACGTCACCCGCAGCGGCATGTCGAGCACCAGGTCCTCCGGCGTCTGCGGGACACCGGTCAGGCTGGTCATCATCCGCGGTCCCTCCGCGAGCTGCACGACCGCGATGGCGTACGGCGCTTCCGCCTCGAACCCCGGCGCGGGCCGGTGGTTGATCACGTACGAGTACAGCGTGGCGCGGCCGCTCGCGGTGAACCACTCCACCCGCGCCGAGCCGCAGTCCGGGCAGACCGGCCGGGGGTAGAAGTACGGCTGCCCGCAGTCCAGGCAGCGCTGGATCCGCAGCTCGCCGGCGGCGCAGCCGTCCCAGAACGGCTGGGTCTCCGGCGTCGGCTGCGGCACGGCCTTGGCTGGCCCCGGTCCGGCTTTAGCCGGCCGATCTTCAGCTGACACTGCTCACGCCTTCCGGCCGACGTGCGGGCCGAACGAGCGCTCGACCTGGCTGGCCAGTGCGTCGATATCCCACGGGCCGGTCCCGATCAGCCGGACGATCGGCTCGGGGTTGCTGTACAGCGCGACCTCGTAGCCGGAGGAGTGCACGATCCGGCCGGTGATCCAGCCTGACTGCTCGCTGGCCAGGTAGGCGACTACCGGCGCGACGTTGTCCGGCGACCACTCGTCTGCGGTAGCCCTGGCCCGGCGCCGCTCCGTCGGCACCGAGTCGGTCATCCGGGTGGCGGCGCCCGGCGAGATCGCGTTGACCGTCACCCCGTACTGTCCCAGCGCGTTCGCGCTCGAGTAGGTCAGGCCGACGATGCCCATCTTCGCCGCCGCGTAGTTCGGCTGCCCTGGCGCCCCGTGCAAGCCGGACACCGAGGTGAAGTTGATGATCCGGTTCTGGGCCGAGGTGTCGCGCACTGACCGCCAGTGCGCGGCGGCGAACTTCGTGGTGTTGAAGGTGCCCCGCAGATGCACCCGGATGACGTCGTCCCACTCCTGCTCGGTCATGTTGAATATCATCCGGTCGCGCAGGATCCCGGCCACGTTGACCAGCACGTCCAGGCGGCCGAATTGCTCGATCGCGGTCCCGATCAGGTTCTCGGCGGCCGCGTGGTCGGAGACGTCGGCACCGTTGGCGACGGCCTTGCCGCCGGCCGCGCTGATCTCGTCGGCCACCTGGCCCGCAGGCCCCGTGTCGCGGCCCGAGCCGTCGAGCGCGGCGCCGAGGTCGTTGACCACGACCGCCGCGCCCTCGCTCGCGAGCAGGGTGGCGACCGACCTGCCGATGCCGCGCCCGGCTCCGGTAACTATCGCGACACGCCCGTCAAGCCGCCCCATCGCTGCTCCTTCCTAGCTGGCCCACTTCCTAGCTGGGCCACGTTCGGATTACTAGAATTCTCTTCTGGAATTACCTTCAGGTGGGGAACTTGGCACTGTCAAGGCGGCCGTGTCAAGACACCAGACGGGCCGGTGAACGTATGGCGAGCGAACTGACGAGCAGGCCGGCCAGCGGAGCCTGGCAGTGGGGCCGGACGAAGCAGACGCAGCGCGCGCTGCTGGACGCGGCCCGGGCGGTCTTCGCCGAGCAGGGTTTCTCCGGCGCCAGCATCGCCGACGTCGTCGAGCGGGCCGGCTCGAGCGTGGGCAGCCTGTACCACCACTTTGGCGGCAAGAGCGAGCTATTCCTCGCCCTGTGGCAGGAGCATCAGGCGGCCCACGAGAAGGCGTCGAGCGCGGCGGTGGCCCAGGCCAGGCGGTCAGGGGAGGCCGACCCGACCGCGCTGTTCTGCGTCGGAGCGAGGGCCTTCCTGGAGGGAAGCTGGCTGCGCCGGGACCTGGCCATGCTGTTCGTGTCCGGCGACGGGCCGCCCGGCTTCGAGCTGATGAAGCGGCGCCGGGAGCACGAGTGGATCAGCCAGAACGACGCGCTGCTGCGGCTGGCCGACACCTCGCTCGACCGGCTCTACGCGGCCATCCTGACCTCACTGATCGGCGAGGGCGCGCGCGAAGTGGCTGCCTGCCGGACCCGGCGTCAGGCGAACGCGGTGATCGACGCCGTGATCGAGTACGCACGGCGCGCGATGGCCGGCGGCCCCTGGAAGCCCCCCACCCCCTGACCCCGCCCGCCCCGCCCTGCCGCCCCCTTCCGCGTCACGCCGGGGCGGACCGACGTTCGACGGCCGCTACCCCTGCCGCTTCGCGGCCGCTACCAGGGCGACCGTCAGTTCCCGCCCCAATCGGCTGCGCTGGCCGCCTTGACAATGCCTCTGACGCTTTGTTGTGCTTAGAACCTAGAATTTGATTCTAGGATTTGAAGCCCTCAAGTGCCCCCCGGGAGACCTGCCATGGATCTTGACCTCGGCCCGGAGATCGCGGAGTTCCGCGCGCGCTTCAGGGACTGGATCGCCGCGAACACGCCCGAGGGGCTCGCCGAGCTGACCGACTGGACGATCGCGGCCACCACGGGCGGGTATCAGGGCGCCGAGCTGGCCAGGGCGGCGGCGCACCCCGCGTACGCCGAATGGGAGCGCAGGCTGGCCGAGGCCAGGCTGATCTGCCCGCAGTGGCCGCAGGAGTTCGGCGGCCAGGCGATGGACGGCGTGCGCCTCGCGGTGCTGAACGAGGAGTTCCACGCCGCCGGCCTGCCGCGGGTCAGGCGGGGCATGGGCGAGAGCCTGGTCGGCCCGTCGATCATCGTGCACGGCACGCCCGAGCAGCGGGCCCACTTCCTGCCCCGGATCATCTCCGGGGAGGACGTCTACTGCCAGGGATTCTCCGAGCCCGACCAGGGCTCGGATCTGGCCGGCGTACAGACCCGGGCCGAGGTAGATGGCGATGAGGTCGTGATCACCGGCACGAAGGTGTGGACCTCGGGTGCGGGCCGCGCGACCATGATGTTCGCGCTGTGCCGCAGCGACCCGGCCGCCGAGAAGCACGCGGGCCTGTCGTACGTGCTGTTCCCGTTCACCGATCCGGGCGTCCAGTACCGGCCGATCAGGCAGATGTCGGGCGCGGCGGAATTCTACGAGGACTTCATCGACGGCGTGCGGGTGCCGCTGTTCAACGTCATCGGCGGCCTGAACAACGGCTGGAAGGTCGCGATGACCACGCTCGGCTACGAGCGTGGTGGCGCCGCCACCGTCCAGCACCTGGGCTTCGAGCGGGAGTTCTGGGAACTGGCCGAGACCGCGCGCAAGTACGGCCGGGATACCGATCCGCTGGTCCGCCAGCAGCTGGCCTGGGCCTACACCGGCGTCCAGGTGATGCGGTTCAGCGGGCTGCGCACGCTGGCTCAGGTCGCCGAGGGCCGCCCGCCTGGCCCGGAGGCGTCGGTCGCCAAGCTGGCCTGGAGCGAGTACCACAAGCGGCTCGGCGAGATCGCGATCGGCATCGTCGGGACCGACGCGCTGATCCGGCCGGATGGCCCCGGCTACCCGACGACCTCGTGGCAGAACGTCTTCCTGTCCAGCCGGGCGGGAACGATCTACTCGGGCACCAGCGAGATCCAGCGCAATATCGTCGGCGAGCGCGCGCTGGGCCTGCCGAAGGAACCACGGGGCCTGCCGAAGGAACCACGGGGCCTGCCGAAGGAACCCCGGGCCTTGCCGAAGGAGCCACAGGTCGCCGCCGATGGCGGCCGCTGACCGGGGCTGGGCGGCGCCTCCGCTGGCCCCGCCCGGCCTGCCTCAGCAGACCGCGAAGGACGGCGTGCTCGCCGCCCGGCAGCGGCCGGCCGCCGCGCGCCCCGATGCAGCCGAAGCTCCCGCGGCGCTGATCAGCCCGGAGCGGCTAGCCGAGTTCTTCGCGCCGCGGAGCATCGCGGTTGTCGGAGCGTCCGACACCTCCGCGTGGGCGCGCTTCGTCCTGGCCAGCGCCGCGGCGACGGGGTTCTCCGGTGAGCTGATCCCGGTTCATCATGTCCGCCGGACCGTGTTCGGCCGGCCGGCCGTCGCCAGCCTGCGCGACCTGCCCGAGCCGGCTGACCTCGCGTTCATCCTGGTACCGACCGACGCCGTGCAGGGCGTGCTCGACGATGCGGGCGCGGCTGGCGTGCGCGGCGCGATCGTGCTCGCCTCCGGGTACCGGGAGACCGGGCCGGAGGGCCAGGCCGCTGAAGCGCAGCTGACCGCCCGCGCCGCAGCGAACGGGATCACCCTGCTCGGGCCGAACTGCCTCGGATTCCTCAACGCGCACGCCAAAGCCGGGCCGTTCGCGCTGACCGTCCCGCTGCCGCTGCTGGCGGGTCCGGTCGGCATCGCGCTGCAGAGCGGCGCGCTGGCCAGCGTGATGCTGAGCTTCGCCCGGTCCCGGGCGATCGGCGTCAGCACCCTCGCCACCATGGGCAACGAGGCCATGATCACCGCGACCGACATGGTCAACTACCTGATCGAGGACGAGCACACCAAGGTCATCTGCCTGTTCCTGGAGCAGATCGGCGACCCGGCCGCCTTCGCCGCCGCGGCCGGCCGAGCCGACCGAGCGGGCAAGCCGACCGTCGTGCTCAAGGCCGGATCGAGCGCGGCCGGCAGCCAGGCGGCGCTTGCTCACACCGGATCGGTGGCCGGCGACGACGCCGTGGTCGACGCGGCGCTCCGGCAGCTCAACGTGATCAGGGTGACCAGCATCGAGGAACTGCTGACCACCGGCGCCCTGCTCGGCTACGGGCGGCCGCTGCGCGGCCGCCGGATGGGCGTGCTGACCGCGTCGGGCGGCGCGTGCGACATCATCGCCGACCAGGCCTCGGCCCGCGGCATCGAGATACCGCCGTTCGCGCCGGACACCGCTGCGGCGATCGCGCCGCATGTCCCGCCGTTCGCGCAGGTACGGAACCCGCTCGACGTGACCGGCTATTTCCTGGCCAACCAGCGGACCTCGGCGCTGACCGCGATCGACCACGCGCTGGACGCGGCCGTGTCCGACCCGGGGCTGGATTTCGTGCTGTTCTCCGGGCTGACGCTGCCGGACGCCAGGCCCGCGGACGAGAAGCTGGCCAGCATGCTGGACGAGCGGGTCGCCTGGCTGGGCCAGCGGATGGACTCGGCGCCGATCCCGGTCATCGCGGTCGGCTCGACCTGCGTCGACGTGACCCCCTACGGCCGGGACCTGATGGGCAGGAACGGCATTCACCTGCTCGGCGGCATGGACCTGGGCGTGCAGGCCATCGGTCACGCCATCCGCTGGTCCGAGCGCCGCGCCCACGTCTGGCCTGGCCCCGCCGGAACGACAACGATGAACCCCTGCTGTCGCCAGGACGACATCAAGGGTTCATCGTTGTCGCCAGAGGCGGGGGTGTGGCGGGAGGGCGAGGCGCGGGGGCTGCTGGCGGAGTTCGAGGTTCCGCTGGTTCCCGGCGAGCTAGTGACCTCGCCCGAGGCGGCGGCCGCCGCGGCCAGCCGGATCGGGTACCCGGTCGCGCTGCGGATCAGCTCGGCGAACATCACCCACAAGTCCGATATCGGCGGCGTGGCCCTTGACCTGCGCACGGTCGCGCAGCTGCGGGCCGGCTACCAGCGCGTCAGCACCGCCGACCCCGCCGGCCCAGACAGCACAGCCGGCCCCGCCGACCCAGACAGCACCGCCGGCCCCGCCGGCCCAGACAGCACAGCCGGCCCCGCCGGCCCAGACGGCGTCGACGGGGTCATGGTCAGCAAGATGCGCACGGGCGGGACCGAGCTGCTCGCCGGGGTGACGGTCGATCCGGCGTTCGGGCCGGTGCTGGTGGTCGGGCTCGGCGGCATCTGGGTGGAGGTACTCGGCGACATCGCCCTTCGTGTCCTGCCGGTCGGCCCGGACGACGTGATCGCGATGCTCGGCGAGCTCAAGGGCGCACCGCTGCTGCGGGGGGCGCGCGGCAGGCCGCCGGCCGACCTCGACGCGCTCGCCCGCGTCATCCTGCGGTTGGCCGACGCAGCGCTGTCGCTCGGCGACTCACTGCGCTCGCTGGAAGTCAACCCGCTGTGGGTGGACGGAGATCAGATCGAGGCCCTCGACGTCCTGGTTGTGACCGAGCCGCCCGAACACGACAAGCAGAGCAGCAACAGGCCCATCCAGAACAGAACGGAACACCGAACATGAAGCTCGCCTACAGCACGGAGCAGCAGGAACTGCGGGAGTCGGTCCGGCGGTTCCTGGCCGACCGGGTGCCGCTGCCGCGGGTTCGCGAGCTGATGGACTCGGCCGACGGCACCGACGAGAAGGTCTGGAGCTATGCCGGCAGCCAGCTCGGGCTGCAGGGCATCGCCATCCCCGAGCAGTACGGCGGCGCCGGTTTCAGCTTCACCGAGCAGGCGATCGTGCTCGAGGAACTTGGCGCCGCGCTGTACCCGGGGCCGTACCTGGCCAGCGCCGTCCTGGCCGCGACGGCCCTGCTCGCGAGCTCGGACGAGGCCGCGAAGGCTGAGCTGCTGCCCCCGATCGCGAGCGGCGAGACCGTGGCGACGCTGGCCTTCACCGAGGACGACGGCTCGTGGGATCCCGACGCGATCAGGCTGGCCGCTGTGCCAGCTAACCCGGGCCCGGCCACTGACGGCTGGGTGCTCGACGGGCACAAGAGCTTCGTGCTGGACGGGCATACGGCCGGCCTGATCCTGACGGTAGCGCGGACCGACGACGGCCTGTCGCTGTTCGCCGTGCCGGCCGGCGCGCCGGGCCTGGCCCGCACCGAGCTGCCCGCGCTGGACCAGACCCGCAAGCTGGCCAGGTGCGTGTTCGCCGCGACACCCGCGCGGCTGGTCGGCACGCCGGGTGAGGCGGCGGCGATCCTGAGCCGGACGCTCGACGTGGCCGCGGTCGCGCTGGCGGCCGAGCAGCTGGGCGGAGCCCAGCGCGCGCTCGATATGGCCGTGGCGTACGCCAAGATCCGGCACCAGTTCGGCCGGCCGATCGGCAGCTTCCAGGCCATCAAGCACCGGTGCGCCGACCTGCTGCTCGAGGTCGAGTCGCTGCGCTCGGCGGTCGGCTACGCGGCCGCCGCCGTGGCCGAGGACTCCTCCGAGGTGCCCGTGGTCGCCGCATTGGTCAAGGCGCTCGCCTCGGACACGTACTTCCACGTCGCCGCGGAGAACATCCAGATCCACGGCGGGATCGGCTTCACCTGGGAACACGACGCGCACCTGTACTTCAAGCGGGCCAAGGCCAGTGAGCTGTTCCTCGGCGACGCCAGCTACCACCGCGAGCGGCTGGCCACCAGGATCGGGATCTAGCCCGCTCCCAGCTCGTCAAGCAGCTCGCCGGAGTAGGCGATCCGCCCGGTCCTGGCCTGCGGATCGGCGTGGCACAGCATCAGCGCCGCCGCAGCCATCACCGCGGGAGGCTCTGCGTTCTCGTCATCCTCCGATGTCAGCTTGTGGAAGATCGTCCCCGGGGTCGGCACCACCTTGCTCGGCGACAGGGCGTTCACGGCGATGTTGTCGGGATACAGCTCAGCGGCCAGGCCGGTGGAGAACCGCTCAAGCGCGGCCTTGCACATCCCGTAGACGGTGCCGCCCCGCCCGGCCCACGCCGTCGGCGGGATCGCCGGGTGCAGGGCGGCGCGCGAGGAGATGTTCAGGATCCAGCCCCGGCCGCGCTCGCGCATGCCGGGCAGCACCAGGGTCGCGAGGTGGAACGGTGCCTGCACCTGCACCTCGAACATCAGCTGATACCGGCGCGGCGTGAAGTCCTCCACCCGGGTGAAGTACGTGACGGCGGCGTTGTTGACCAGGATGTCGGGCGCCCCGAGCTGGCGGACGGTCTCGGCGACGAGCCGCTCCCGGTCGGCCGGCCTGGACAGGTCCGCCGGGACGGCGATCGCGATACCGCCTGCCGCCCTGATCGCCTGCGCCGTCTCGCCGATCGTGCCGGCCAGCGGCGACTCGCCGGCCTGCGTCGTCCGGGCCGCGACCACGACGGCCGCTCCCTCCGCGCCGAATCGCCTGGCTATCTCCGCGCCGATTCCGCGGCTCGCGCCGGTCACGATGGCGACCTTTCCGTCCAGCAGGCCCACGGCTCGCTCCTCGCATCCGTTGACATGGCAGCGTGCGAGAATTGATTCTAGAACCAAGTTCTAATACCAGGCTAGAACGAAATACACGGGAGGCGATCATGGCACTCGACCACACCCTGGTCGGCGAACCAGGAGAGCCGCGGGAGCGATCCTGGACGTCCAAGGACGCGCTGCTCTACGCGGTCGGGGTCGGGGCCGGGCTGGGCGATCCGCTGAGCGAGCTCGAGTTCACCACGGAGAATTCGCAAGGCATCACGCAGCAGGTGCTGCCGACGTTCGCGGTCCTGATCTCCCAGGCGGCGACGGGGCGGAACCTGGGTGACTTCGACCGCGCCATGCTGGTCCACGCCGAGCAGTCGTTCGAGCTGCACCGGCCGCTGCCGGTCGCGGGCACGGTGCGCATCGTGGCGACCGTCAGCGGCATCTACGACAAGGGATCGGGCGCGCTCGTCGTGACCGAGAACGAGGCCGTCGACGCGGCGACCGGCGAGCCGCTGGTGACCGCGCGCAGCGGCGCGTTTATCCGCGGCGAGGGCGGCTTCGGCGGCGAGCGAGGCGGCAGCGAGCCGTGGCCGCGCCCGGACCGCCCCGCCGACTGCCAGGTCGTCCTGGCGACCCGGCCGGAGCAGGCACTGATCTACCGGCTGTCCGGCGACCGGAACCCGCTGCACGCGGATCCGAAGTTCGCCGCCAGGGGCGGCTTCGCCCGGCCGATCCTGCACGGGCTGTGCACGTACGGCGTGACCGGCCGGGCTCTGCTGCACACGCTGTGCGGCTCGGACCCGGCCAGGTTCGCGGCCATGTCCGGGCGGTTCACCCACCCGGTGCTGCCCGGCGACTCGCTCACGATCTCGATCTGGCTGCCCGACGATGGGGCCGGGGCCGGAGAGGGCGGCGCGGACAGCGGGACGGCTCGGTTCCAGACCGCGACGCAGGACGGGACGGTCGTGATCGACCGCGGGCTGATGTGGTTCCGCGGCTAGGACGGCCCGGCTGCCTTAGCCAGCCGGATTGCCTCGCCTACCCCGCCCGTCCACGGGTCGCCGTGCCCGGCCAGCAGCGCGTCGGCCTTGACTCCCGACAGATTGTCCAGCGAGCGCATGGCCTGCTGGGTGTCGCGGTTCAGCCCGGACGGCATGATCTGCGGGCCGATCCGGCCGGTCAGCGGGTTGTGCGTGCAGAGCACGTCACCGGCGAACAGGGCGCTGCGGCCCGGCACCAGCAGCACGGCGCTCCCGGCGGTGTGCCCGGGGGCATGCAGCACCCTCGGCTGACCCGGCACGTCGATCGTCTCGCCGTCGCCGAACGTGGACAGCTCCCGGATCGGGATGATCTTGGTTGCGCCGCCGCGGGCGAGCACCCAGAACGTCTTGTACAGCTGTCCCTTCAGCAGGTACGAGGTGACGCCGGCCTCGTTCGATGCCGCCGCCTTGCCGGTTCGCGCCATCTCCTCGTCGGCCTCGTGCACCCAGACCCGGGCGCCGGCCGTCGTCCGTGCCTGCTCGGCGAAGCCGGTGTGGTCGGCGTGCGCGTGCGTCAGCAGGACGGCATCGAGGTCCTCGACCCGGTGGCCGAGTGCCTGCACGGCCTGGCCGAACATGGCCCAGTCCTTCGGCGTCCCCGCGTCGACGAGGACCAGCTTGCCGGCCTCCTCGATCAGGTAGAAGTTCGCGATCCCGTTCGTGAGCCGATGGACGCGGTCGGCCACCTGCGTGTACACGTTGTTATACTCCGTTCTAGTTTGTCGCCTTTACGCAATTAGTGCAGCTAAAACTGATTATGCTTATTGTGGCTGCGTCAAGTGAAATTGTGCCCTCGGACGACCGCGATATGCGCGGTCCGTCCCGCGAGCCAGGCTCGGTAGGGTGTCCGGGTGAGCGCCGACGATGTCGTCGCGCCAGGAGGATGACATGACCTCGCCCGATGCCGAGCCCGTCAGCTTCCCTGAGCCGACCCAGCCGGCCGGCTCACGGGCCGAGGTGTTCCTGTCCTACCTCGACTATTTCAGGTCCCGCCTGGTCAGCAAGCTGCACGAGCTGCCGGCCGGCGCGCTGCGGGACAGCCTGCTGCCGTCTGGCTGGACCCCGGTCGAACTGCTGAAGCACCTGCAGTTCGTCGAGCGCCGCTGGCTGGAGTGGGGTTTCGAGGGCCGCGACGTCGGCGACCCCTGGGGCGACCAGGATGGCGAACGCTGGCGGGTCGGGGACGACGAGACCTTGGACGACCTCGTCTCGGCGCTCGCCGCCCAGGCCAGCCGGAGCCGGGCCGTCATCGAGGGGCACGACCTGGCCGAGGTCGGGCAGCCGGGCGAGCGATGGGACGGAGCCAGCCCGGCGACGCTGGAGCGGATCTGCTTTCACCTGCTCCAGGAGTACGCCAGGC